>PMWR01000287.1 GCA_003166055.1 Acidobacteriaceae bacterium | reverse complement strand
AACACCCAGAGTCAACGAAAAGACGGCTGAAAAGCCGGGCTGAGGAGAGCTTTTCAGCCTCCCTGACCCATTCCGTCCGCTCAAGCAACAAAGTTGGGTGTCCCGGGTCGCTGATCAAGTAACAAAGGTGGGTGCCCCAGGTCCCGTTCCTCGCCTGACTGCTCAAGTAACAAAGCTGGGTGCCCCAGGTCCCGATTTTGGGACCTGGGAACGCATGAATCTCAACAAGCCGCGTCGGAGCTGAAAGCTCGAAGCTAGTAGCTGAAAGCTGCCTTTACGCTGCGTTCAAATCCGCCGACCGCACCCGGAAATGCTTCATCTGCAACGACAGCGTCCGCTCAATCTTGCGCAAGTCGCCGCGCTCCGCCGGTGCCGCAAAAGTGGAAGCCACCCCATGCGCCGAAGCCCGCCCCGTCCGCCCTACGCGATGGACAAAGTCCTCCGCCACCTTGGGCATGTCGAAGTTGATCACATGCGCCACATTCGCCACGTCGATGCCGCGGGCGGCCACGTCGGTAGCCACCAGTATCCGGTGACGTCCCTCGGAGAAGCTGCGCAGCGCCTGGTTGCGCTGGGCCTGCGANNGCCGAATGCCCGGAGCGGACCAGCCTGCGCGCCACGCGATCGGCGCCGTGCTTGGTGCGCACAAAAACCAGGAAGCTCCCTGTCTCGGCGCCCAGCAGGTGTTCGAGCAATTCCTGCTTCTTGTCCGGCTCGACCTCAAAGGTACGCAACTCGACGTTCTCCGCCGGCTTGAGCACCGAGCCGATCTCGATTCGAGCAGGATTGTTGAGGTACTTGCGGGCCACTTCCTTTACCGCGCCTTCGAGCGTGGCGGAGTAGCAGAGCGTCTGCCGTTCCGTCGGGAGCGTGGCCGCGATGCGTGCGATGGCCGGCTGAAAGCCCATATCGAGCATCCGATCCACTTCGTCCAATACCAGCATCTTTACGGTTTCGAGTTTCACCAGCCTGCGCTTCATGAAGTCCTCAAGGCGGCCGGGAGTGGCCACGATCAGCCGCGCTCCGCGGCGAATTGCGTCGAGCTGCGACCGCTCGGCGAGTCCGCCAACCACCAGAGCGCAGGTCTGCGACCCACTGGTGCGGATGGCGATGAATGCCTTCTCCACCTGCATGGCCAGCTCGCGGGTCGGCAACAGGATCAGAGCCTGCGCGCCGCGCGCTTCGTTCTTCTGCATCATTTCAACGATGGGAATAAGGAAGCCGAGCGTCTTGCCGGTACCCGTCTGCGCGGTGGCCAGGATGTCGCGGCCTTCGAGAGCCGGCGGAATGCAGCCGGCCTGAACCGGGGTGGGAATTTCAAATTTGTTAGCGTCAAGCCGCGCCATCAGCGCAGCCGAAAGAGAAAACTGTGAAAACTGAGTCGTCAAAATAGTCATTTCCTAAAGGCTCCGCGAGCCACCATAATTGAGGGGCCTGCAATCGGAACCGGACATGAGGCGAGCACACGAATACTGATCGCGCGCGAACCTGCTTCTAAATTTGCGTAAGGGAGAACCGAAAGTCGTTCGAGACTGGCCAACCGGCATTCAAAAGGGAACGCCACGGCCCGGACCTGCCACACGCTACTTGTACGCCAAGCGGCTCATTGCCGGCCGGCTACCCGCTCCCTGCTTACCGGTTAAGCGCGACCGTCCATTCAAGGAGGCATTTGCGCTCGATTTCCGCCGGACCAGAACACAGTCCACGACAGAAGCTCCGGTTGGGAGACTGATGGGTATCACGCTCTACCATCCCAGGAAACAAAGACCATTTCCTGGGAACCCTGGTGTGTAGGTGCTTGGGGGAAATCTGTGCCAGGCAAACTTGCCGTCGTAAAGGGCAAACCGCCGCTCACGGCCAAATCACTGAGCGCAAATACAGTGTAGCACAGTTTCGCCTTTCCCTCGCCTGAAGGAATGGTAGTTTCCAAATTGCCGGTCAACCAGACATGGCACTGAGAGGTCGTCAGTGATAGCTGAACTCGAATATGGCGCTTCGGCTCAGGTCATCGTAGAACAGCTTGTATCCGCCCCGGTTGTAGTCGTCAATCGAGAAGACCAGTTCGGTCCTACCGTCATTGTCATAGTCCCCGGCGTCAACGAGCCACATGTTTGAGTCCAGAAAACGTACCTCTTGCCCCGGCGTGATAACGAACCACTGAGAAGTGAATGCCTCGTCAGGAGGGCCGTCACACTCGTACCCGCTAAGTACAACCTCAGCGATGAGCCAGTGTCGGTTCGAGGAATACGCTTTATTCAAAATCATATTTGCGTCGGTGTAAGGCCATGGCTTTCCATGTTCGACGTCTTGTTGGCTACAGTTTGTAACCTTCGGAAATCGATTCCGGAATGCCTTGCGAACCGTAACAGTCTCATCATTAGAAAGCTGCGTCGGCTTCCAGTCTTCGGGGTCTCGAAAGTTCGGTTCAGAAACGGCAACCAACGGTCGATAAACGGGCACCCCGAGGAATCCAGCGAAGGCCGCGGAAGGCTTGCCAATCGTGGGTGGCGCGTTGCTGCCGACGATAGCCTGCTGGCCAATCGTCGAATAGAAGTCAAAGGACGGCGGTCTATTGCTTACGACGTGCCCCACCTGCTTACCGTTGAATGAAACTGTCCAATTCACTTGCGCCGGAAACTTGGCCGCTATTGTCTTTAAGCAGTTTTGGTCTGGACAGTTGTTCGGGAATGCGAACCATGCGGTTCCCTCTTTCCGAAAGACAACTCGCACATCACGATAGCGTGGATCACCCGCATAGAGTCCCGGATTGTCCTCAAGAATACCGACCAGCCTCGGCTGTACCTGTCCCGACGCGCCGGAAGGCGAGGCTGAAATCCATACACACACGAAGGCCGTCATAGTGGCCGCCATCGTCCTAATTACCAACGGATTCATCTTGTAGAAGGATACAACCAGCGAGTTCCGGGCGGTTGGTCGCCAATGCGGAAACTTGGCTGCCTACCCGCCGCGGTTCCTCTTTGCTGTCCTGTTTGGCGCGGGTAATTTCGGTTGCATCGGCCGTTCACTCCCCGATAGACTCGGGTCACCATTCCCATCGCGCGGGCCGATCAACCCAACACACGTGCAAAGAGGACAATGCAAACCTTCCCCCAATTAATCGCCCGCCTCAAACGCCACTACGGCGCCCCCGAACTCCCGCCCGCCAAAGGCCCCTTTGAGCTGGTCCTCTGGGAGAACGCCTGCTACCTCCTCCCAGACGAGCGCCGTCTTGAAGTCTTCGAAGCCTTGCGCCACCAGGTTGGGCTCACGGCGGCAGCGATCGATGCCGCACCCAACCAGCTCCTGCTTCCGCTTGCCAAACGCGGCGGCATGAGGCCGGAAACACGCGTCTTCCGCTGGCGTCAGATCGCCGGCATCACGCTGAGCCAATTCAACGGAGACCTCGATTCAATTCTCGCCATGTCCTATGCCGAGGCCAAAAAGGCGCTCAAACAATTTCCCTGTGTAGGCGATCCCGGCGCGGAAAAAATCCTGCTGCTGTGCGGTGTCTCCAACGGCCTTCCCCTGGAGTCGAATGGCCTGCGCGTGCTGGTACGCCTCGGCTGGGGCCGTTCGCAGAAAAACTACGGAGCCACGTACAAATCCGTTCAGGAAGCCCTGAAGCCGCAACTGCCCAAAAGCGCCGCCCGCCTCAGGGACGCCCATCTCTTGCTGCGTATCCATGGAAAGACATTGTGCAAGGACAAGGCCCCCCAATGTTATGAATGTCCCGTCTCGGCAGATTGCGAGTACGCCCTGACGACTGCAGCAAGTTTCTTGCGCACCGACTCCTAGTGTGGTGAGTCTGAAGCTCATCACATAAAAATGAAATGTCATCCAGAGCGAAAGGGGCCCCAAACGTATTTCAGTTTGGGGGTGGTGAGTCGAAGGACCTGCGTCTGTCTTTCGTGAGTTCTGCAACGTATTTCAGAATCACCCCACTTGTCCCCCAAGCATGTCCGCCCGGCTTCCAGCCCGCATGAAGTCAAGTGCATTTTTCTCAGAGTCAATATATCTCTTTTATAATCAGCGCATTACCACAAAACAAGTTTGCCGATTGTTTCTCTAGAACTGCTACCCTATCCATATGAAGCATGTCCCACAACCCGTGGCAACCGCGTCCACCCCGAGGGCCAAACGTCGATCCAAGCAAGTTCTTCGTTTTCAAGATTTTAGCTTCCAAATGATTGAGAACAATATAACTTACGGTAGAATTCTGCCTCCAGCCCATTGAAAACAGAGAATTTACTCCAAACATACCGGGGGGGAGGGGGAGGGGGTAGGTACTGTGTAACTGTGAAACTGTGAGCTTCCGGTCCTAGCCTCTGCTATGTGACCCCGTAGCCGTACGCTTTACCAGTTCCACAATCTCAGCGGTATTCTTCGGGTCCCCACCCCGCGGATCGCCGCCAATCCGTCCCATCCGCGCGTCCGGCAAGCCCATCCACTGCTTCCGCCGCAGAATATCGTCGATCTTGTCCTCCGGAATCACCCCCAGCGGCTCGCCAATCTGCTTGGCAATCAGGTAGGTCCTGCAATAGGTGTCCATAATCTCGCACAGCCACTCGGCATGGGTTACGGTGTCAGCCCAGCAAACCACCCCGTGATTCTTGAGGAGAATGGTGTTGTGCTCGTGCACATACGGCAGCACGGTCTCGGCAAATGCCTGCGTGCCCGGAGTCTCGTACGGCGCCACCGCCGCCGGCCCAATAAACACCTCATACTCCGGGATCAGCCCGTTCGGAGGCACCGTCCCCGCAATGGCAAATGCGGTCGCATATGGAGGATGGCAGTGCACCACCGCCTTGGCCCTCGGATTCGCCTTGTAAATCTCCAGATGCAGCAGCAGTTCGCTGGTCAGCGTCCTGTCGCCGGCCAGGATCTTCCCATTCATGTCAGACAAACAGATGTCGGCAGGCTCCAAATCCGCCTTGCTCAGCATGGTCGGCGTGCACAGCACATACTCCGTTCCCAGTCGCACCGTGATGTTGCCGCCGTTGCCGTCCACGTACTGCCGCTCCCAAAGCTTCCGGCCCGTGAGAATGATCTCCGCACGCAACGCATTGGCCTCGGCGGAGTTGAAAAGCTCCAGGGGCGACTCTTTTTCAACCTGCCGCATTGAAACAGCCTCCTTGGCTTCCACTTTCACCGCCGCTGGAATCGCTGTTGGTTCCATAGTTACCTCGCTTTTAGAACATGCGACTGCACCGGCAATCCGCACCCGTCTCCACAAATTATAAATAGCGCGATTGCCT
This sequence comes from Acidobacteriaceae bacterium, assembly GCA_003166055.1. The sequence continues at coordinate 19,010 of PMWR01000287.1, read as the reverse complement.
CGCTTGGAAGCGTGACTTCGATCACGGTTGACAGCCTGAAATGACGGCACCACCCCGCCAATCGAGCCTGCAGTCCCAGATTGCAATGGTTTACACCGTGGGCTTGCCGACTCTGCCAGGGGCGAGTGTATGATTCGTGCGCCGCGTCCCCTGCGCCTGCACCTGCGCGGTATTTCCCTCCTGGAGGATACTTCGATGGCGACAGCAACAGCAGTGCATCCTGGCAAGCTCAGCGATAAAGTGAGCTTTCGCCCCCGCTATGGCAACTACATTGGCGGCAAGTGGGTTGAGCCTGCTTCCGGCCAGTATTTTGAGAACATCACCCCGGTCACCGGGAAGACGTTCTGCGAGATTCCGCGCTCCAACGCGCAAGACATTGACCTGGCGCTCGACGCAGCCCACGCGGCGCGCCACGCCTGGGGCCACACCAGCCCCACCCATCGCGCCAACATCATGAATCAGATTGCCCAGCGCATGGAAGACAACCTCGACCTGCTGGCGCTGGCCGAAACCTGGGACAACGGCAAGCCGATTCGTGAGACCACCGCGGCCGACATTCCCCTGGCCATCGACCACTGGCGCTACTTCGCCGGCTGCATTCGCGCCCAGGAAGGCACCATCTCCGAAATCGACCACGACACCGTCGCCTACCACTTTCACGAACCGCTCGGCGTCGTCGGCCAGATCATTCCCTGGAACTTCCCCATCCTGATGGCTACATGGAAGCTGGCGCCGGCCATCGCCGCCGGCAACTGCGTAGTGCTCAAGCCCGCCGAGCAGACCCCTGCCAGCATTCTTGTCTGGGCTGAACTGGTTGCCGACTTGCTGCCTCCCGGCGTTCTCAACATCGTCAACGGCTTTGGCCTGGAAGCGGGCAAGCCGCTCGCATCTAGTTCGCGCGTGGCCAAGATCGCCTTCACCGGCGAAACCACCACCGGCCGCCTCATCATGCAGTACGCCAGCCAGAATCTGATTCCCGTAACGCTGGAACTGGGCGGCAAATCGCCGAATATCTTCTTCGCCGACGTGCTGCAGGAAGACGACGACTTCTTCGACAAGGCCATTGAGGGCTTCGTCATGTTCGCGCTCAACCAGGGCGAGGTCTGCACCTGCCCCAGCCGCGCGCTCATTCAGGAAAGCATCTACGACCGCTTTATGGAGCGGGCCCTCAAGCGCGTAGCCGCCATCAAGCAGGCCAATCCGCTGGAAAGCGACACCATGATCGGCGCGCAGGCATCCAGCGAGCAGTTGGAAAAGATCCTGAGTTACATCGACATTGGACAGAAAGAAGGCGCCGAGTTACTGGCCGGCGGCAGCCGCGCTCACCTTGGCGGCGAGTTAGAGGGCGGTTACTACATGCAGCCCACCGTCTTCCGCGGCCACAACCGCATGCGCATCTTCCAGGAAGAGATCTTCGGACCGGTTGTCTCGGTGACCACGTTCAAGACCGAAGCCGACGCCCTCGAAATAGCTAACGACACGCTCTACGGCCTCGGCGCAGGCCTCTGGACCCGCGACGTCAATCGCTGCCACCGTCTGGGCCGCGGCATTCAAGCCGGGCGCGTGTGGATCAACTGCTACCATGCCTATCCGGCGCACGCGGCCTTCGGCGGCTACAAGCAATCCGGCATCGGCCGCGAGACGCACTCGATGATGCTCGACCACTATCAGCAGACCAAGAACCTGCTGGTAAGTTACAGCCCCAAGAAGCTCGGCTTCTTTTAACCCGTGTCATAAACTGGCTTTGGAAGGGCACGGCTTCACAGGCTGCGGAAACACTCGTCCGGGATGGTATGCCGGNNTGCTTTGGCATCTCAATCTGTAGAGGTGCCAGGCATGCCCGAAGCAACCAAGCGAGTGAACGTAGAACGCGATCCCGATGCCGAAGAAGAAACCAAAGACGGCGTTGTGAACGATTCTCTCGGAACCGTCGATCCAGCCGACTCTTCGGGACTCGATGACAATAAACCGACGAACGAAACGAGCGGGCTGAAAAGCACCGACGAGTAGCTGAAAGGGAACGCGATGGCCGAAATCCCGCAGCAGGTTATCGCCACCGATCTCGCCATTCACCTGATCCGCGTCCTGCGCCAGAAGCATGGGCCGCTCATGTTCCACCAGTCCGGGGGGTGCTGCGACGGCAGCTCCCCAATGTGCTACCCGCGCGGCGAGTTCATCGTCGGCGACTCCGACGTGCAGTTAGGCGAGGTCGACGGCGAGCCTTTTTACATGAGCAAGAGCCAGTTCGAATATTGGAAGCACACCCAACTCACCCTCGACGTCGTTCCCGGCCGAGGTGGCATGTTCTCGCTCGACAACGCCGAAGGCGTTCGCTTCCTAATCCGTTCCCGCATCTTCGACGGCGAAGAAATTCGCGATCTTCGCGCCGCCGGACGCATCTGAATAGAGAAGCTCAATTCGCCCCACCCCTTTGGAGCATCCCACATGAGAGAGGTCGTGATCGTTTCGGCTGTGCGTACCCCAGTCGGCAAATTCCAGGGGTCTTTACACTCTTTCTCAGCGCCGCAGTTGGGCGCGCTTGCGGTGCGCGAGGCGGTGCGGCGTGCCGGCATTACAGCGACGGAAGTAGACGAGTGCATCATGGGCTGCGTCCTCCAGGCCGGCCTCGGCCAAAACCCCGCGCGCCAGGCAGCGATTCACGGTGGCCTCCCTCCGCAAGCCGGCGCCTTCACTGTGAATCAGGTTTGCGGTTCGGGGCTCAAAGCCGTCGCCCTCGCGGCGCAGGCCATTCAAACCGGTAATGCCGAGATGGTCGTCGCTGGCGGCATGGAGTCCATGACCAACGCGCCTTATCTGCTGCCCCAGGCGCGTACCGGCTACCGCATGGGCAACGGCACACTGGTCGATTCCATGATCCTCGACGGTCTGTGGGAAGCATACAAAGGCTTTCACATGGGCGTTGGCGCGGAGATGATCGCCGCGAAATACGGCTTTACCCGCGAGCAGCAAGACGCCTTTGCGGCCGAGTCGCACCGCCGNNTTCTCGACCGATGAATCCATTCGCCCTGAAACCACCGTAGATATTCTTGCCAGCCTCAAGCCGGCATTTCAAAAAGACGGTACCGTCACCGCGGGCAATTCACCCGGCGTGAGCGACGGCGCGGCGGCGCTTGTGATCACCAGCGCAGAACGAGCGCAGGCATTGGGCCTCAAACCCATCGCCGTGATTCGCGCCCAATCCACCAGCGGCGGCGAGCCGGAGTGGTTCGGACTCGCGCCGATCGAAGCCGTGCGAAAAGCTGCCGCAAGGGCCGGCTGGCCGCTCGGCGATGTAGACCTGTTCGAGTTGAACGAAGCTTTTGCCGTGCAGGCTCTCGCAGTCAACCTCGACCTCGACCTCGACCCAGCAAAAGTCAACGTGCATGGCGGCGCGGTGGCCATCGGCCATCCCATCGGCGCCAGCGGCGCGCGCGTGCTCACCACGCTCCTCTATGCAATGGAAGAGCGTGGCAAAAGCAAGGGCATCGCCGCACTGTGCCTGGGTGGCGGCAACGCCGTGGGGCTTGCCGTCGAGCGCTGCTGAGTTTCGGGGCTGCGCGGTTTAGTCGTCCAGCCGCGATCCGCGCTCGACGCGTGCTTCCAGCGTGTGCATCGCTTCGTAGATTTCGTCGAAACTGTCAATCGCGAAAAGAACGTGATGCATCTCGTCCACCTTGACCGGCGTGCGCAGAACTTCGTCCAGCACAAAGGGTCGCACCTCGCAGCCTCCATCAATCACGTTGCTGCACTCGCCGTTGGAGCTGATGAGCCCGCTCCCGTAGACCTTGAACCGGCCGCCCTGGCGAATGAGCCCAAACTCCACCGTGTACCAGAACACGCGCCCAATGCGCTCGAGAATTGCTTCGTCGAAGATGCGTGAGCACACCTGCCCATAGTGCGCCAGAAAGTCAGCAAACACCGGGTGCGCGTGCATCGGCACATGACCGAAAACATCGTGAAAGATGTCCGGCTCAGGCGTGTATTCGAGCGACTTGCGATCGCGCAGCCAGGTTGTGGTGGGAAAGCGCCGCGCCGCCAGCATCTCAAAGAAAGCCGGTGCCGGCATGAAGCCGCTTACAGGCGTGGTGTTCCAGCCGGTGCGGCGCTGCAACTTTGCGGAGACAGCGGCCAGGTTAGGCAGCCGATCGTAGGGAAGACAGAGCGATTCGAATCCATCCAAATACTCGGCCGCTGCGTGCTGTTCAAGCTGCGGCATGCGGCGCCTCACCAGTTCCGCCCAGATCGCGTGCTGCTCCGTGGTGTACGCCGCATAGTCCTGCTCGATCAGGAAAGACGACGCCTTGGGCAACTCCAGGATCGTAGCCATTAGAGATTTCCTCTCAGAGCCTGCTCGCGCTCGATGGCTTCAAACAGCGCCTTGAAGTTGCCTTTGCCGAAGCTCCGGCTGCCCTTGCGCTGAATGATTTCGTAGAACAGCGTCGGTCGGTCTTCCACCGGCCGCGTGAAGATCTGCAGCATGTAGCCCTCATCGTCGCGATCCACCAGAATCCCCAGCCGCTCAAGTTGTTCGATGGGCTCGTCGATCGGTCCCACGCGCGCCGCCAGCTCTGTGTAGTAGTTGTGCGGCACGGTCAGAAACTCAACGCCCTGCGCCTGCATCCGCGAAACGGTGTCGAGAATATCGTCGGTGGCCAGCGCAATGTGCTGCACGCCCGGGCCCTGGTAGAAGTCGAGATACTCCTCAATCTGCGAGCGGCGGCGGCCTTCTGCCGGCTCGTTGATGGGAAACTTCACGTAGCCGTTTCCGTTCGACATCACCTTCGACATCAGCGCCGAGAACTCGGTCGAAATGTCCTTATCGTCGAAGTGCTGATAAAGCTGAAAGCCCATCACCCGCGCGTAGAAGTCAACCCACTCGTCCATCGCGTGCCAGCCTACGTTGCCCACCATGTGATCGACGTGCTTGAGGCCGGTGGGTCGTGCCACGGTGTCTGCCTTCTCGGTGCGATAGCCAGGCAGAAATGCTCCGTTATAGTGGCCGCGGTCGACGAAGGTGTGAATCGTGTCGCCATAGGCCGCAATCGACGAGGTGGTCACGCGGCCATATTCATCGGCTGTCTCAGTTGGCTCGGCAACGCTGCGCGCGCCGCGAGCTGTTGTCTCCAGCCACGCCTGGCGCGCGTCGTCTACCCACAATGCGATCGCGTGAACTCCATCGCCGTGCTTCGCCACGTGCTCTGCAATCGGTCCGACGGGACGCAGCGCGGTGGTGAATACGAAGCGAACCTTACCTTGCTCCACTACATACGAGGCGCGATCGCGCAGGCCCGTCTCCGGTCCGGCATACGCTACCAGTTTCATGCCGAAGGCGGTGCGATAGAAGTAGGCTGCCTGGCGCGCGTTGCCCACGTAGAACTCCACGTGGTCCGTGCCTTTCAAGGGCAGGAAATCCTGCCCGGTCATCAGCGTGCTGGACGCAAGAGTTGCCATCGGGACCTCCGGTTGTTGTGATGCAGGATCGGGAATCGGGGTGATCCTCATCACTTGCTGACCATGAGCATAGGCCGCTGGATGGGGACTTTGAATACCGGAAAGAAGGAAGATAACGACGGTTGTCTTCTTTTTGATTGGTAAAAGCCGCTATCGACCTAAGAATCGAAGGTTAATCTAAACGGCTGGCAATATCAGCCCGCGGCACTCGCCAACCGAGACGCGCGGATAGCCCTCGCGCCGGCAATACCCGCGCAGAATCATCTCATCGCCATCCTCAAGCGCGGTCCGGGTTTCTCCATTCGGCAGTTGAATTGGCAGCTTGCCGCCGCTCGTCAATTCGAGCAGGCAGCCCGCGCTGCTTTCCTCAGCGCCGGACACTGTGCCTGTTGCCAGCAAGTCGCCCGGCAACAGGTTGCAGCCGTTGCTGGTGTGGTGGGCGATCATCTGCGCCGGCGTCCAATACAAATCGCGCAGATTGGCGCTGCTCAGCCGGTAGGGCCCATCACCCGCGGCGCGCATTGCTGTTGTGATCAGCAACGCTTCAAGCGTCAGGTTGATTGCTCCGCGTGCTTGATCCGCTTCGTCGAAGAGATATGGAAGCGGCGCGGGGTCGCCGGCTGCGCGTTCCGCGACCGGCACGCGGAACGGTTCGAGCGCGGCCATTGGCGCCACCCACGGTGAAACGCTGGTCGCAAAGCTCTTCCCCAGGAACGGCCCCAGCGGCTGATACTCCCACGACTGCACATCGCGCGCCGACCAGTCGTTCACCAGTGAAAGTCCAAAGATGCGTTCCCCCGCACGATCAATGCCCACAGGCGTTCCGAGCGAATTACCTCCAGCTATGTACACGCCAACCTCGACTTCATAATCGAGAAACTTTGTGGGGCAAAAGCTGGGAACGCCGCCGTCAACCGGCTTGGTCTGGCCATGCGGCCTGCGCACCGGCGTCCCGCCTACGACAAGCGATGAAGCCCGCCCATGGTAGCCGATGGGGACGAATTTGTAGTTGGGCAGCAGCGGCTGTTCGGGTCGAAAGAGCCGTCCCACGCGGGTCGCGTGATGAATCGATGCGTAAAAGTCGGTGTAGTTGGCGGCCTCCACAGGCTTCAGCAGCGTTGCTTCAACGATTGGCGTGAGCGCCAGGCCAACCGCCTCGCGAGTGGCCCCGTCTACGCCCGCATCGAGCAGGTCCATCAACCGCCTGCGCAGCGAAGCGTGTGCAGCCGCATCGCATGTCATCAATGCATTGAGAGAGCGCTCTGTCGAAGCCGCCTGAACCTCTGACGGAATTCCCTCAAAAAGGCCGCCGCGGGCGCAATGTTGCAGGTCGAGCACGAATGCGCCGATCCCCACACCTATGCGCGCGTGTCCGTCCTTCGCCGCATAAACGCAGTAGGGAAGCGACTGCAGCGGGAATCCGCACACGGCGTCGTTCGCCGAATCGATCCAGCTCGTTCTGGCCCACTCTTCGATCAACGATCGCGATCTCAATTCCGACTCACGACGGGAAATGTTTGCTCTCGATTCGATTATGATGCCCCGTGGAAGTTTTTCTTCAGGCTCTGCCAGCATTCGTAGTATTCGTGCTGCAGGATCTTCTCTTCCAGCGCAAACCGCGTGGGCCGCACCGGCAGCCGGGTCTCAAACATGAAGGCCAGCGTGCCGTCGATGTAATGCGGCTTCAATTCGGCGTTGCTGGCGCGCTCAAAGGTCTCCGCGTCCGGTCCATGGCCCGACATGCAGTTGTGCAGACTGGCGCCGCCAGGTAAAAATCCCTCCGCCTTCGCGTCGTACTGACCGAGGATTAGCCCCATGAATTCATTCATCATGTTGCGGTGAAACCAAGGCGGACGGAAGGTGTGTTCGGCCACCATCCATCGCGGCGGGAAAATCGCAAAGTCCACATTAGCCGTGCCCGGCAAACCCGATGGTGCAGTCAGCACAGTGAAGATGGACGGATCGGGATGATCGAAGCTGACTGTGTTGATGCAGTTGAAGAGCGCCATGTCGTACTTGTACGGCGCGTAGTTGCCGTGCCACGCCACCACGTCCAGCGGCGAGTGGTCAATCTCCGCACGCCACAGCTTGCCGAGGAACTTTGCGATCACCTCGAAAGAACCTTCGCAATCCTCATAGGCTGCGACCGGCGTGAGAAAATCGCGCGTATTTGCCAAACCGTTGGCCCCGATCGGACCCAGTTCAGGCAAACGGAACGTCTGCCCATAGTTCTCGCAGATGTAACCGCGCGCCGTCCCGTCGGGCAGCTCCGCGCGAAACTTTATGCCCCGCGGAATCACCGCTAACTCGCCCGGCGCAACGTCCAGAATGCCGAGTTCGGTGCGCAGCAACAGCCTGCCCTGTTGCGGCAGAATCAACATCTCGCCATCGGCGTTGTAGAAGAAGCGATTGTGCATGGAAGCGTTGGACCCATAAAGATGAATACCAACGCCATCCTGCATCGCCGGGTCGCCGTTTCCGCCCAGCGTCGCCAAACCCTCCACTAGGTCGGTTTCGCTATCCGGAATGGGAAGCGGGTTCCAGCGCATCTGGTTGGGCGGCGTGGGCGCCTCGCTAAACGGGCCGCTGCGCAGCAGTGTGGACTGCGGAAACTCGTGGTACGGCTCGTGCATCACCGAGGGCCGGATGCGGTAACTCCAGGTGCGGCGGTTGAGCGCGCGCGGAGCGGTGAATGCAGTGCCGCTGATCTGTTCCGTGTAAAGCCCAAGCGGCGCATGCTGCGGCGTGTTCTGTCCCTGCGGCAGCGCACCGGCAACGGCTTCGGTGGCGAACTCGTTTCCAAATCCGGTCTGATATCCGGTCTCACTTTTGTGTTGAGCCATGGGGAAGCTCCATCTTCTACTCGCGTTCGGCAGTATCGCATCCGCCCGCATCCGCAGGCAATTCGATTCGATGGCGATCTGCCGGTAGTCGATTTACATTCTTAAGAAAAAACTGGTAATGTCCTTTCAATCGAAGGAGAGAATGCATGATACCGAACCGATACAGCCAGCGCACCGAGACCGCCGAACTGGATCGCATCGATTGGAAGATTATTGAAGAGCTGCAGCAGGACGCGCGGCTCTCATGGGCTGAACTGGGCCGGCGCGTCGGACTGACCACCCCGGCCGTCGCCGAACGCGTTCACCGGCTCGAGAAACATGGTGTCATCCGCGGCTTTCACGCTGACATCAGCCTGGAGCGGTTGGGCATGCCCATCCAGATATTCGTGCGCCTCTCCATGGCAGGCCCCGAATCGCTGGTGCGCACCTTTCAGCAGCACGTAAAGACCTGGGAAGAGGTTCTCGAATGCCATCGCGTCACCGGTTCCGACTCCTTCATCGTCAAGGCGCGCGTGGTCTCGGTCGTGCACCTTGAAGCCTTTCTCGACAAGATGGGACACTACGGCACCACATCGACAGCCACCGTGCTTTCGTCCCCGGTATTGCAACGCACAATCACCGAAAAGATCGTCGCCAAATTCCACACCGGCAAGTAAATTCCTGGTGCCCTGAAGCCTGTCCCGAGCTTGCCGATGGATCTCGATTTAGTGACCTGGGAACGCGCACCTCAACTATCCGCAACTGTCCGAAAACGGACAATCGACTTCGTGATCGGTCACCTCGTACCTCGACACCTGCCAAGCATCCAGCCAGAAGCCCTTTCTTTTCAACATCATTGAAAGACCCATCTTTGGCACGGCAACTGCTATACACAGTGCGTGATGGATATTGCGCGCCCTGATTTAAGGAAGAAGAAGATACGCCAGTACATAACCTGGGCTGGCATCGGAGCGGTCTTGTTGACCGTAGCCATAGTTGCAGTTTCGCGGCTCAAGCCGGCCGCTCCCACGGTCGACCGCTCCACAATCTGGCCGGATACGGTGAAGCGCGGAAACATGATCCGCCAGGTCCGCGGTTCAACCGGCAGCCTGGTGCCGCGCGAGGATTCGATCGAACTGATCCCCGCGCAGACCGACGCCACGGTTGTGCGCATCATCGCCCTGCCCGGCGCCAAGGTAACGCCCGACACAGTCGTGATGGACATGAGCGATCCTCAGCTTGAACAGCAGTTGCTCAGTGCGCAATCGGCGCTCAAGGGAGCGCAGGCTGACTACAAGAGTTTGAACGCCACGCTGCAAAGCACGTTGATGGATAAGAAAATCGCCGCGGCGCAGGTGAACTCCTCCTATGCAACGGACCTGCGGCAGGCGCAGACGGACGAACAACTTTACAAGCTGGGTGTGGTTTCCGGCGTGGTTGCAGGCGCGTCGAAGAATACCGCTGAGCAGTTAACCGCGCAGAAAAGGCTCTCAGAGGAGCAACTCGACGTAAATGCGAAGGCGATCGAGGTGCAACTGTCATCCGCCCAAACCAAAGTGGAACAGGCCAAGGCCCAACTTGATCTCTATCAGAAGCAATCGGAAGCGCTTCACGTGAGGGCCGGAATCTCCGGAGTGCTGGCTCAGCTCCCTGTTCCCTTGCAGGTGGGCCAGCACGTGACCGCGGGAACGTCGGTGGCCAAGGTGATTCAGTTGGACAAATTGAAGGCCGCTCTACAGATCGCCGAGACCCAGGCGCGCGACATCCAAATTGGCCAACCTGCCTCGATTGACACCCACAACGGTATTATTCCGGGGCACGTTTCCAGAATCGATCCATCCGTATTGAACGGAACGGTCACCGTTGACGTAGCTCTTGATGGACCATTGCCGCCTGGGGCGCGGCCTGACCTGAGCGTCGACGGAACCATCGATCTGCAGCGGCTCAACGATGTGCTCTATGTGGGCCGGCCGGCCCTGGGCAATGAGAACTCCACGCTGAGCCTCTTCAAGATCGATCCCGACGGCAAAGGCGCGACGCGCGTTCCGGTTAAGGTTGGCCGCGAGTCGGTGAACGAGATCCAGGTGCTCGAAGGTTTGAAGGAAGGCGATACAGTGATCCTCTCCGATATGTCGCGGGAGGATGGTGTGGACCGGATACGGCTGGAATAGGAACAAGTTGTCAGATTTCAGTTGTAAGTTGTCAGCAACAAAGTCGATCTCAGGCAGCGGCTGACAACTGAAAACTGACAACGGACAACTGATAACTGATAACTGACAACTAACAAGGGGGACAGGATGGCGAACGACAAGCTGATTGAAATCGAGGACCTGACCAAGGTCTTCTACACCGACGAAGTGGAGACGCACGCGCTCTCCGGCATTCACCTCACCATCTCGCGGGGCGAGTACGTGGCCATGTCCGGACCTTCGGGCTGCGGCAAATCCACGCTGCTCTCCATTCTCGGCCTGCTCGATACGCCCACCGGCGGCAAGTACCTGCTCAACAGCAAGCCTGTTGAAAACCTGAGCTTCGGCGACCGCTCGCGCATCCGCAACCAGGAAATCGGATTCATCTTTCAGAGCTTCAATCTCATCGGCGACCTCACCGTTGAAGAGAATGTCGAGCTCCCGCTCACCTATCGCGCCGGCATGCCCTCGCAGGAGCGCAAGGGCCGCGTCAAAGACGCGCTTGAGCGCGTCAACATGGCACATCGCATGCGCCACTATCCAGCGCAGCTCTCCGGTGGTCAGCAGCAGCGTGTGGCCGTGGCCCGCGCCTTGGCTGGCTCGCCCTCCATCCTGCTGGCCGACGAACCCACCGGCAACCTGGACTCGAAAAATGGCGAAGCCGTGATGCACTTGCTTGCCGACCTGCACCGCGAGGGCTCGACCATNNCGACCATCTGCATGGTCACGCACGATCCGCGCTTTGCCAAGCATGCCCAGCGCGAAGTGCATCTCTTCGACGGCAAGGTGGTTTCGGAGGACGAGCTCAAAAAGCTTACCGAAGAAGTGGAAGCGTAGCCATGCTGCTTTGGGATGTGCGATCCGCGCCGAGGACGATGCGGCGCGCGCGAGGCTTTGCGTTCACGTCGCCCTCAACGTGCGCGAAATGCGCTCAAACCCCGAAGAACTTGCGAGGGGAATGATCGATTGACGCGCAACGGTGACGGCATCCCACGAAAAACGGAGAAGACGCGCAATGAACAACCTGAGCCTCGACATTCGCTTCGCATTGCGCCAACTACGCAAGTCGCCAGGCTTCGCGTTGACCGCGGTGCTGACGCTGGCCTTTGGCATCGGCGCCACCACCGCCATCTTCTCCATCGTTGAAGCAGTGCTGCTGCGCCCGCTGCCGTTTGCCGATCCTGCGCGCCTCATCAGATTGGGCGACAAGTTGGCGGGCGTGGACTATGGCGACGACACTCCCGGCGTCACCGCGCCCGGCGTAGGCACCTATATCCGCGACACGCACGCGTTTTTGAGCATGGGCGCGTACACCAACTCCACCTATGAACTCTCCGGTCTCGGCAACCCTGAACAGATCAACGCCGCGCGGCTCACCGCCGGCATCTTTCCCACGCTCGGCATCTCTCCGCTGATGGGCCGCGCATTTACTCCGCGCGAAGATGAAGGCGCGCAGCAGGTAGCTGTTCTCAGTTACCAGACCTGGCGCAGCCGCTTCCACGGCGATCCGAATGTTCTCGGCCAGAAACTGCTTCTCGACCGCAAGCCTTACGAGATCATCGGAGTCATGCCGCGCGATTTCGAGTTTCCGCTGGTTCCCGGCCAGTTGAACCGCGCCGAGCTTTGGGTTCCGATGAGCTTCACACAAACGGAACTGGTTCAGGGCGCGGGGGCCTGGGCTTACTCCCTGATTGGCCGGCTCAAGCCGGGCATTACCCCCGCGCAGGCGCAGCAGGACGCAGTGTCCGCCGCGCAGGAGATCATGCGCAATTTCCCGCCTGCGCTCCGCAGCCGCCACATCCAGCCGTTTGTTCGTCCTCTTGAAGAGAGCACGGTGGTGCAAGCCCGCCCGCTTGTGCGCACGCTGTTCTTTGCGGTTTCGGTGGTGTTGTTTATTGCCTGCGCAAACCTCGCCGGATTGCTGCTGGTGCGTGTGATTCGCCGCCGCCGTGAGATCTCCGTTCGACTTGCGTTGGGCGCCAGCGCAGCCGATGTTGTGCGTCAATCGCTCGTCGAGGCGCTCCTGCTCAGCATTGGTGGCGGGTTGCTGGGACTCGCTCTGGCAGCGCTGGGGTTGCGCATTGGCGTCAGCTTTCTTCCCGAAACCCTTCCCCGTGTGAGTTCCATCAGTCTCGACGGATCGGTCGTCGCTTTCGCTCTCGGCCTCGCTGTTCTCACAGGCCTGGTCTGCGGCCTGATCCCGGCTTTCGCCGCCGCACGCACCAGCGTGAACGATGCATTGAAGGAAGGCGGTCGCACCGGTACCTCCGGCAGCGGACATGCGCGCCTCCGTTCCGCATTGGTGATTGCGGAACTCGCTGTCGCACTCGTGCTGCTCACCGCTTCCGGCCTGTTGCTGCGCAGCTTTCAGCGGATGCGCTCGGTCGATCTCGGCTTCCGCGCCGATCACACGTTGACCGCTTCCTTGAGCCTGCCTCGTCAGCAATACACCACGCAGGCCGCGATCGATGCGTTCAATCGCGCGCTTCGCGGCAAACTCGAACAGTTGCCGGGAGTGACGGCAGTCGGACAGACAACCATGCTTCCCGCGTCTGACTTCGGATACCAGGCCACTTTCACTCCCGAGGGTTACGTGCCTCCGAAAGGCGCGGGATTGAACCTGGCCTGGGTGCCGCAGGTGATGGGCAATTACTTCCAGGCGCAGGGCGTTCCCATCATTCGCGGGCGCGACTTTACCCCGGCCGACACACCAGACGCGCCGCTGGTCATCATCGTCAATCGCACTCTCGCGGAACATTACTGGCCCGGACAGGATCCCATCGGGAAACGCCTGCACCGCGGCCCGGCTGAGGCGGTGACGTTACCCTGGTTGACCGTCGTGGGAGAAATCGGCGACGTCAAAGAGCTTGCCGCCGATGCGCCCACGCAAAACCAGTTCTACCTGCCCTCCAGCCAAACCAAAGCCGACGCTGGATCTTTCGCGTCGCCCACGATGTTGACAGGCAACACCGGCTCCATCGTTCTGCGCTCCTCCATGCCGCCTGAGCAGATGGCCGGCGCACTCCGCTCGGTGGTGCGCTCAATTGATCCGCAGCTTCCGCTCACCAATGTCGAATCGATGGATCGCGTGGTGTCGGAGGGTCAGGCGCCGCGCCGCTTCAACACCGCGTTGATCTCCAGCTTTGCCGCGGCCGCCGTCCTGCTTTCTCTGCTCGGCATTTACAGCGTCATCGCCTTCTCCACCGCGCTGCGCACACAGGAGATGGCGATTCGTCTCGCTCTCGGTTCGCAACGCTCCACCGTGATGCGCCTCATCGTTTTCTCCGGCGCCAGGATGGCATTGATCGGATGCGGCATTGGCGCCGTCGCCGCGGTCTTTGCCACGCGACTTTTACGCTCCATGCTCTTTGAAGTGGATCCGCTTGATCCGGCGGTGATTATGTTTGCGGCAATATCCATCTTCCTGCTCGCGCTGGCAGCCTCGGTCATCCCCGCCCGGCGCGCGGCATCCATTGAACCCGTGCAGGCTTTGAGAACCGAGTAATTCAACCAGGAGTCGATGCCGATGACGGTTTTGCTTCAGGATTTTCGCTACGCGCTCCGCCAGTTGCGCCAGTCACCGGGGTTTGCGCTGACGGCAATCCTCACGCTGGCTTTGGGGATCGGCGCCAATACAGCCATATTCTCACTGGTCCACGCCATGCTGCTGCGCTCTCTGCCGGTTTCCAACCCCGCGCAGCTCTATCGCATCGGCGACACAGCCGACTGCTGCGTGGACGGCGGCTTTCCCGGCGACGCAAGCGATACCGGGGATTACTCCATCTTCTCTTACGACCTCTACCAGCATCTAAGGAACTCAGCACCGGAGTTCGAACAGTTGGCCGCCGTCCAGGCTGGACGAGACCCATGGTCCGTCCGTCGCGGCAACGCGCTGTCCAAACCCCTGACCGGCGAGTTTGTCTCCGGCAACTATTTCTCTACGCTCGGCATTGGCGCATACGCAGGCCGCGTGCTAGGTGAAAACGACGACACTCCGGCCTCTGCGCCCGCAACTGTGCTGAGCTACAAGACCTGGCAAGGCGAGTACGCCTCAGATCCATCGATTGTCGGCTCCACCATCTTTATTCAGGCCAAGCCCTTCACCGTCGTGGGTATCGCTCCTTCAGGATTCTTCGGCGATCGCCTCTCCGACAATCCCCCCGATTTATGGGTTCCGATCCAGACCGAGCCCTATTTACACGGAGACAGCGCCATCCTGCATCATGCCGAGTCCAACTGGCTCTATCCGCTCGGCAGAGTCCGCCCCGGAACCAACATCGGCGCGCTGCAAACCAAACTTTCCGTCGCACTGCGTCAGTGGCTCTTCACGCGCCCTATCCTTACCGCAAATGGCGGAGCGGCCATCATCCCCAAAATGCATGTGGTCATCGCGCCCGGCGGCGGTGGCATCCAGCAATTGCAGAGCTATGTGGGCGACGGCCTGAAGATGCTGATGATCCTCTCTTCGGTCGTGCTGCTCATCGCCTGCGCCAACATCGCCAACCTGATGCTGGCCCGCGCCACCACCCGGCGCGCCGACGTGGCCGTGCGCATGGCTCTGGGTGCGGGCCGCCGCCGCGTTGTTCGCCAGATCCTTACCGAGAGCGTGCTCCTGAGCATCTTCGGCGGGCTTGCCGGCCTGGCGGTTGCCTATGCCGGAACGCGCACCATCCTCTCCCTCGCCTTCCCCGAGGCCCGCAATATGCCCATCGATGCCACCCCCTCCCTGCCTGTGCTCGGGTTCGCCTTCCTCGTCTCGCTTCTCACCGGCATTTTCTTCGGCGTCGGACCCTCGTGGCTGTCGTCTCACGCGCAACCGGCCGAAGTGCTGCGCGGCGTCAACCGTTCCACCCGCGACCGCTCTTCTCTCCCGCAAAAAGCCCTCGTCGTCTTCCAGGCGGCCTTGTCGCTCGTGCTCATCGCGGGAGCCATTCTGATGACCAAGTCCCTCACCAATCTGGAGCACCAGAACCTCGGCATTGCCACCTCCAACCGCTACGTGTTGCATTTCGACCCGGCCGGCGCGGGGTACACCATTGACCGCGTGCCCGCGCTCTATCGACAGATCGAAGATCGCTTCGCCGCGTTGCCCGGTGTTACTCACGTCGGCCTCGCGCTCTATAGTCCGCTTGAAGGCGACAACTGGGGCGAATGCGTCATCCAGCAGGGCCATCCCGCTCCGCGCCCCGGCGACAGATGCGGCGCCACCTGGGATCGCGTGAGCACAGGCTTCCTCGATTCCATTGGCGTGCCCATGGTGCGCGGCCGAGGCTTCACCGCGCAGGACACGGCCACTTCGCCGCAGGTCGTCCTCGTCAATGAAACCTTCGTGAAGCGCTTCTTTCCCAACCAGGACCCGGTGGGCCGGCACTTCGGCATCGACGACGTGAAGTATTCAGGAAGCTGGGAGATCGTTGGCGTCTTTGCCGACTTCAAAATGAACGACCCGCGCTCGCCCACGCATCCCGTCTATCTGCGTCCTCTCACTCAGCGGTTTTCAGGTTACAAAGAGCCTGAGATGACCTCCGGCGAAACCGAATCCATGTTCATCAATTCGATGATCCTCAATTTCAATTCGCCGCAGCCTGGCGCAGACTCGCTCATCCGTCATACGCTCGCCGGCATTGATCCAAACCTCACTGTCGCTCAGTTGCAGACACTCGATCAGCAGGTGGCTGTCAACTTCGACGAGGACCGTCTGATCGCACGCCTCACCAGCCTCTTCGGCATCCTGGCATTAACGCTCGCTTCGGTCGGTCTTTACGGCGTCATGTCCTACTTCGTCGCCCGCCGCACCAGCGAGATCGGCATTCGAATGGCTCTCGGTGCGACGCGTTCGAGCGTAGTATCCATGGTCCTCCGCGGCGCGCTCTGGCAGATTCTCATCGGGCTCGCCCTCGGGATTCCCGCCGCTCTCTATTGCGGCTACCTCATGAAGAGCCTGCTTTACAACGTCTCAACCTACGATCCGCTGGCCCTCGCCGGCGCAACCCTGGTGCTTGGTCTCTGCGCCACTGCGGCCGGCTTCATTCCCGCCCGCCGCGCCGCTTCCGTTGAACCCATGAAGGCACTGCGCACCGAATAGCTTCACTTCGAGGAGGATCACGATGAGGACTCTGCTTTACGACGTTCGTTACGCGCTCCGCCAGTTGCGCAAGTCGCCGGGCTTTGCGCTCACCGCGGTGCTCACCCTGGCGCTCGGCATCGGAGCGCTCACGACGGTAGCCACATGGACCAATGCCGTGCTCTACAATCCCTGGCCGCACGTAACTGCACCGCGCGACCTTCGCTTCGTGGATGCCACAGTCCTTGGATCCGAAGGCTACTCGGTCCACTATGACCAGTTTCGCTTCCTGCGCGAACAAGGCCACTCTTTTAGCGATGCCGCGGCATTCGACCTGACCATGGTGAACCTCGCCAGTGCCAACCAGCAGCCGAGAGCGATTCCCGCCGGAATCGTCTCTTCCAATTATTTCCAATTCCTCGGTATTCAGCCGCAGGTCGGCCGTTTCTTTCAGCCCGTCACCAATGACCGTGCATACGGCGCAAGCGATGAAGTCGTGCTTTCCAATGGTCTTTGGCGCGAGCGTTTCGCCGCCGACTCCAGCATCGTTGGCCGTACTGTTGAAATCAATCACCACCTGTTCACGGTCATTGGCGTGGCTCCGGCGGAGTTTGCCGGGATCTACGGCGGCCTTGCCGAGGCCGCCTGGCTCCCGCTCTCCGCCGTTCGCGATCTGTCCGCCGATCCCGTGCCCGACCCGCTCCTTCATTACGGACTCCAGGCGGTTGTTCGCCTTCGTCCGGCCGTCACCGATCGCACTGCTGCTGCGGAATTGCACACGCTTGCCCACGCCTTCGCTCTCCAGCAGCACCGCACCAGCTACAACGGATGGGATTTAAACCTCCGCGACTCCGCTCATTTTGAACGCGGCCTCTTCGGCACCATCGGCGAGATGATTCCGATACTCTTTGGCGCTTCCGTCCTTCTCATGCTCCTGGTATGCATCAACATCGCTTCGTTGCTTGGCCAGCACGCGGCGCAACGCCGTCGCGAGGTCGCAATTCGCACTGCGCTCGGAGCCACCCCCGTCCGCATCGCCGCCCAGGTGTTAGCCGAGACCGGCGTCCTGGCGCTTGCTGGATCGCTTGCCGGATGGGCCGCGAGCACCGGAATTTCCAAGGCGCTGTATGTGCTATTGCCTGACTTCGGTATGCCGCTGGCCTTCAACCTCCACACCGACATGCGTCTTCTCTCCTTCGTCACGGCGGTCACGGTTCTGGTCACGCTGGCCTGTGGCATGTATCCCATTCGCCAGTCGCTGCGCGTCTCTCAGAAGGAGGCATTGCATGAGGGCGGCGCGGCCGTGGCTGGAGGCTCGCGAAAAAGAATCGGACAACGCATTCTCCTTGGCCTTCAGCTCGGTGTCTGCTTCGTCGTGCTGGTCTGCTGCGGACTCCTGACGCGGACAGCGTTCAATGTCATCAACCAGGACACAGGCTTCAATCGCGCCAATTGCCTGACGGCAAGCATCGATCTATCCCGTTCGGGATACACCAAAGAACGCGGATTAGCTTTTGAGGCCGCGCTCCTCGATAAACTGCGCAACTCGCCCGGCGTCTCCGCAGCCACGCTCACTTCGCACCTTCCCATGGGCGACAGCGGTGCCGGCAATACGCAGGATTTCAAGATTTCCGGCTACGTTCCGGCCAAGGGCGAAGCTATGGAAGTGGTGACTGACTTCGAGGGCCCCGGCTTCTTTCACGCTATGGAAATTCCAATGAACGAGGGGCGGGATTTCGATGTGCATGACAATGCGTCCTCGCCCGATGTTGCCATCGTCAACGAGCCAATGGCGCAGCGCTACTGGCCTAAGGGCGACGCCATCGGGCACAGTGTCGTGGTTGGCGACAGGCCCCGCCAGATCGTGGGCGTTGTCCGCAGCTATACCTATTACAACCCACAGAACACTGACTCGGACCCGGTGCTCTACCTTCCGTTGGCTCAGCATTATGAGAGCGCTGTTTTCATCGCGGTTCGATCGCGCACCACGGCATCCGCGGTCGCCACCCAAATGCGCCAGGCCGTCGCTGACCTCGATAGTTCGCTGCCAATTGAAAACATGCAATCGCTCGAAGAGGTTGCCGGCACGCGCTACCAATTCTCGCGAATTCCAGCCGAGTTACTCGGGGTCTATGCGCTATCGAGTGTGCTGGTAGCCATGCTCGGCTTGTATGCCGTGATGGCCTACGCAGTCATTGAGCGCAAACGCGAGTTTGCACTCCGCATGGCCCTCGGCTCAACCCGCGCTGCCATCTTCCGCCTGGTGCTTGCCGGCACCTTTTGGACAGCCGCTGTCGGTCTGCTTGTCGGCGGCATGGGCTCCATCGCCGCCGTGCGCCTCCTGCGTGCTGCGTTGTTTGGTGTCCCGCCCTTCGATCCCATCAGTTATTGCGCCGCCGCGGTCTGCTTGCTGCTCACCGTTTTTGTGTCCGGCCTTGCACCAGCCCGCCGCGCCGCTTCCATCGAACCCATGCAGGCTTTGCG
>PMWR01000422.1:2532-3116 GCA_003166055.1 Acidobacteriaceae bacterium | reverse complement strand
ACCACGTCCGGCTCGCAGCCGAAGGCCTTGGCCAGCCCCACCCAGCGCTCGCCAAACTTTCCGGCTGAGAGCACAAGCACCTTATCTCCCGGCGAAGTAAGGTTTGAAACCGCGGCCTCCATGGCGCCCGTGCCCGACGACGACAGCAGCAGCACATCGTTCTGGGTCCCGACAAAGACTTTCAACTGGGCCAGCACCTTCAGGTAGAGGGCGCGAAACTCNNGTCGGACCGGGTGTAAAAAGGCGTGTTTTGCGAATCATGCTGATTTCTCCTCGACTGAAATCACAGAATACACAAAATTGTTGTTTTTGTGAATCGAAAAACGAGAAATCGGTCCGAAACTCCCTAATTGGGCGAAGACCATTCCTGGATTCCTTCCGGATCTCTGACAAAAAAAGCCACATTTGCAAACTTCTGCGTAAAATTCGCCTCATCTCCGAAAAAAGGAAGTCTTCCCTTGAAACCCTTTCGATTGCTTTTTGCTCTCGCTCTTTCCCTGCTTTTCCTCCCTGTCTGCCCGGGGCAAACCAAGGATGCCAAGGGCTGCTCCGACTCGGTTTTCCTCAGCCGCTTCCCCGGCAGC
>PMWR01000422.1:0-2462 GCA_003166055.1 Acidobacteriaceae bacterium | reverse complement strand
GGCCCTCAAGGAAGTCGCGAAGCTGCTCAAGGGAGACCCGAAACTCAAGGTATACGTGGTGGGCCACACGGACAACGTAGGTGGGCTTGCCGCCAACATGGACCTCTCGAAGCGTCGCGCCGCTGCTGTCGAGCAGGTGCTGTCCGCAAAGTACGGCATCCCGGCGGCGCAACTTGCGTCTTTCGGCGCCGGGCCTTACGCTCCCGTCGCCTCCAACGACTCCGAAGACGGGCGCAGCTTCAATCGTCGGGTCGAATTGGTCAAGCAGTAGGCGTAATCCTCGAGGCTTGCGCCGCCTTCAGCGATGTTCAACTCTGCAAACGATCCCCGAGAATCGTTACAATGACTCTTGGGCTTTGGCCAACTGCGAAAAGCCTAAAGAGGATCGCATGACCGACGCAGGCGCACTGGAAGCCATCATCACGCAACAGACCATCACCGCCATGAAGGCGCACGACGCGGTGCGCACCGGCACGCTGCGCCTCATCAAGAACGCGCTCAAGAACAAGGCTATTGAAAAGCGTGAGCCGCTCACGCCAGCCGAGGAACAGCAGGCGCTGGCCACCATGATCAAACAGCGCCGCGACTCCATTGAGCAGTTCAGCAAGGGCAATCGGCCGGAACTCGCGGCCATTGAAGCTGCTGAGATTGTGGTCATTGAGGAGTTTCTGCCCAAGGCCCTCGATGAGGCCGGCCTTCACGCTCTGGTAGCGGAGGCAATTGCTGAAATCGCCGCCGCCTCCGGCCAGAAACCGACTCCCAAGGAAATCGGCACGGTCATCAAGGCCGTTCAGGCGAAGTTGCAGGCAGCCGGCCTTCGCGCAGAGGGTCGGATTGTCAGCGAGGAAGTCAAGAAGGCGCTGGCAGTGTAAGGCAGCCTTTCCAGAGCCCACCCTGACCGGAAAAACAGAAACCCGGCGAGGGTGGGGCACCCAGTTCTACCTGCTGCGGCTTTACTGCTTGGCGGCGGCGCGCACCAGCAGCACACGGCTCGCGGTGTCGACGAATTCCGGCGAAGCTGGGCGCGCGGCATCGTTGCCGGAGTGGAAGTCGAAGATGGTGATCGACCCCGGTTTGTCGCTGCGTTCCTGCGAGGTCCATTCGCGAGTGCAGGTGAGGCGGATCAGTCCCGTGAGATGGACGTCGTTCGCGGCCTGACCGAGTTCGTCGACGGCGGACGGACAGAAGGACTTAGCGGTTTTGGCCTTATCGAACAGGCCCTCCAATTCGGCAAGCGTAGGCAGCCGCCAGTCCGCGAAGCCGCCTCCGTGAAAAGTCCCGGCATACGACTTTGCGGCTGGCCAGCTTAGAGCGGCTCCATTGTCTCTCGCCATCCACATCAGGTTGGTCTTTGTATCCAGAACGGTGCCGTTATCGTAAGCAATGAACTGGCCGTCCCTTGTCGTTTCCTTGGGCGGAGCGTTCTCGGCGGCCGGTGCGGCAGGTGGCTTTACGGGCTGCTTGGGCGCAGGAAGGTCTTCTCCGCCGTGCTGCTTTAACAACTCCTCAATGTCTTTGTGACCCCAAACAATTGCCGAGTGCAAAGGAGACCAGCCTTCATTGTCCACGGCGTTGACATCTGCCTTGCCGGCCAGCAGCAATTCCACCATGTCCTTGTTGCCCTTCGCCGCCGCCAGGTGCAAGGGCGTCGATCCGTTGTTCGCTTTTGCATTGACATCCGCCTTGTTCGCCAACAGCAGTTTCGCCACGTCCAGACGGTTATTGAACGCCGCGATGTGCAAGGGAGTCTGGCCGTATTTTTCGTCTTTGCTGGAAACCAGGGCGGGTTGTTCTTTGAGCAGCAACTCGACCTTCTTGAGGTCTCCGTCCCGAGCCGCGTCGTGGATCGGCCCACAGAAAGCGGAGGCGCCCGAAGCCAGCGCGGCCAGCAGGAACACCGCCGCAGCGACACGGCGCGTTACACCAGGGTAAAGCAGGCAGCCATGGAAGTTGTTCCTATTCACAGAAATCTCCTTGATTGTCATTGATTCGGTGCAGCATTGATTCGGTGAAATTCTACCATCCCATCGATGCTTGAAAAAACACGCGGCAGAATGCGAGCGAGCCCCGCGCAGGCCGGGCATTTAAGAATCGGAATGACGGTCTTAAGCATTCTGTCTCCCTGCCGCTTTCGTTCCTTTCAAATGCGGTATGACCCGCTCTGAGAGAATCCGCACCAACTCCGGGTCCATGTATTTGTACTTGTCGGGAATGTCCAGAACGACGACCCTCTTTGCTTTGAGCAGCGCAGGGAATCGCTGCTGAAGCCGTCGGCGGTGAATGCTCTCCATCGCGAACACCAGGTCGGCCCACTCGATCAGGTCGGCAGATACGGGTGTCTCCGCATCTGGATTGGTTCCAGCCGACAGCGCCTCAAATCCTTCGCAGGCGGAAACGATCGCTTCGGCGGTTGGACTGCGCAGCCGGTTCCGGCTGCAAACAAACAAAACTTTCATACCCAA
>PMWR01000342.1 GCA_003166055.1 Acidobacteriaceae bacterium | reverse complement strand
GTCTCCGGCTCGTCCGTATCCAGCCACCACGCGTCCACGCCCTTTTGAAACAGCGCCGTGTTCGCGTCCTCCCAATACTGTTTCCGCGCCGCCGGATTCGTCGGGTCATACAGCGCCTGTCCAACCGGATGAAAGCTCGGCTGCACCGTCTTCGCAATAAACCACCCGTTCTTGTCGAACTCGTCATAAGTCGCCGACCCCGGCCTGAAATAAGGCCAGATCGAAACCATCAGATGAAAGTGCTCCTTGTGCAGCGTGTCG
Organism: Acidobacteriaceae bacterium; assembly: GCA_003166055.1. The sequence goes on along the minus strand of PMWR01000342.1, from coordinate 8,043 downwards.
ATCATCCCCTGCGGGTCGGGATAATGCGGATTCCACTTCATCTCCCCCATCGTCACCCACCAGAACCAGTCCTGCACAATGTTGTCCACCGGAATATGCAGCGCGCGGTACTTCGCCGCCACCGTCTCCAGTTCCTCCTGCGACTCATACTTGTTCTTGCACTGCCAGAACCCATACGCCCACCGTCCAAACAGCGGCACTTCGCCCGTCAGCTCGCGATACCGCGCAATAATCTGGTCCGGCTCCGGTCCATAAATAAAGTAGTAGTCAATCTTGTCCGCAACCTCTGCGCTCAGATACAGCGCATGAATAAACCGGTTGTTCATCTCGCTCCGCGAAGGATTGTTCCAGAAAATTCCATACCCATTCGTCGAAATCAGCAGCGGAATCGCAATATTCGTGTTCTCCTGCGACAGGTCCACCGTCTCCCCGCGAAAATTCCACACCCCCGCCTGGTGCTGCCCCAGCCCATACAGCCCCTCATGCGACCCATAGATCGGAAACACCACCTCCGCATGAAACGTCTTCTCTCCATTCACCTCCACCGGCCGCAGGCTCCGATATCCATCCGTCGTCAGCATCCTCCCGCGCATCCCGCGNNCCCTCCGGCGCCACGTAGTGCACCGCCCCGCTCGCCCGCTCAATCATCACCCGCAGCTTCGCCGTCGCCAGCGTAATCGCCCTGTCGTTCGAACTCACATCGAACGCCGCCGCCGGCCAATCCTTCTTCACCACCACCCAATCCGGCGCCCGCTCCGGCGCTGTGAAATCGAGCGGCGAATACGTCACGTGAATCAGGTCCTCCGCCTTCACCTCCAGCCGCAGCACCCCATCCTTCTGCTTCACCTCCAGGCCGTCCGCCTTCTTCTCAAAGCTCACCACCGGGTTCGGCGTATTCCACTGCCCCATCGCCGCCGGCGCCACCGCCCCGGCCACACCAAGACCCACCAACACCCACAGCAAGCCAATCCGCCTCATTGCAGAAGTCCCTCCTTAATCGGTTTACAAGCACGCACCAGTCTACCCCGCGCAGCGCCCTCCCGGCGATCCATTCAACCTCCCTCGCGTCGTTTCGGGTTACACTTCCACTGTCATTCCATTTTGGTGAAACCCATGCGCCTATCCGCCTTCCTGCGCGCCGCTCTCCCGCTCCTCGCGCTGGCTTCACCGGCCCTGGCGTTCGCCCAGTTCCAGCCGCCAACCGACGAGGAACTCAAGATGACCGCCGACGCCAAAGCTCCCGGCGCAGCTGCCATATATCTCTACCATGAAGAAACCTCCGATGACTCAACGGGAATCAGTGCCCTCTACAACCGCATTGAAGTGCTCACGGAAAAAGGCAAGGAACTCGCCACCATCAGCGTTGCTTTCGAGCCCGGCAATGACAAGCTAGTCAGCCTGGAAGGCCGCACTATCCACTCTGATGGCGCCATCACTCCACTCACTGCCAAGCCCGCCGATCTTCTCGATGTAAAAACCGCCGAGTTCCAGGTAGATCGATTGGTCTTCACCCTGCCCGCCGTCGAGGTTGGCAGCATCCTTGAATATCGCGTTAAGTTTCACCGAGATGGCTTCCTCCCCTTGCCCTCATGGCAGATCCAGTGCGAATACTTAGTGAAGAAGGCTCATTTCTCATACCAACCATTGAGTTTCTACAATCTATTAGTCGGCACCCATGTAGCGCGCGGCGTCAGGGCCGTGATCAACAAGGGCGTCGTCACGTTGGATTTAACAGACATCCCACCCCTACCCGACGACGACTGGATGCCCCCGCTCAACAACATCCGCTGGCGCGTCGAGTTCTCCTATAGCAAATTCAGAAACTCTGCGGAGTTCTGGGACGACGCTCGCAAGAGCTGGGCGTCTTTTGTGCTGGAATTTACCAAACCAACCGGGCAGCTTAAGAAGGCCGTCGCCACCATCGTCGCGCCGGAGGACAACGACGAAGCCAAAGCGCAAAAAATCTATGCCGCGGTCATGAAGCTTGAGAACACAGCCTTCACCCGCCAAAAATCCCAGGCCGAGCGCAAGAAGGAGAAGCTCAAAGACATCAGGAAAGCCGAAGATATCTGGAAGCAGCAGGCCGGAAACGACGACGAAATCGCCCTCCTATATGCGGCCCTCGCGCGAACCGCCGGCCTGAAGGTCTCGCCCTTGAAAGTCGTCGACCGCAATCGCGCCATGTTCGACTCGTCCTACCTCTCCGCCGGTCAACTCGACGACTACATCGTGATGCTTGAGCTTGCCGGCAAGAAAGTCTACCTCGACCCCAGCCAGAAAATGTGCCCTTACGGCATGCTCCACTGGAAGCACTCTCTCGCCACCGGTTTCCAGCTCGCATCAGAGGGCTCTACGGCTGTCATCGCCACCACACCCGCATTCTTGTCCTCGCACCCGACCGTAACGCGTGACACACGTCTTTCCATCGACGAGGCAGGCAGCGTCAATGGAATAGTTCGCTTCGTCCTGGACGGCCCCAACGCCCTCTATTGGAGGCATTTGCAGCTCAACAACGATGCGGATGAGGTCAAGAAGCAGTTCAGCGAGTACACGCGCGACTCTCTCCCAGAAGGCGTCCAGGCTGACTTTGATCACTTCCTGAGCCTTGAAGATTACCCATCCAACCTTATCGCCATCGTCAAAATCTCCGGCAATCTGGGCACTGTAACGGGGAAGCACCTGGTCTTGCCCGCGTTCTTGTTCCAGTCCCGCGCCAGTCATCCATTTGTGACGCGGGAAGCGCGCTCAATTCCAGTCGACCTCCACTATCCTTGGATGGAGGAAGATGACGCCACTTACGATTTGCCTCCTGGATTTATCGTCGAGAGCATTCCCCAGGATGCTGAGATTCCCTGGCCCGATCATGCCACGCTCAAGATCAACTCCAGCACAGAGAATGGCTCCATAAGCGTCCGCCGGATTATGACCAGCAATGTCATTCTCCTTGATGCAACGGAATACCCCAACCTGCACGACTTCTACCTCAAAATCGCCACCGCCGATCAGCAGCAACTGGTCCTCACCAGATCCCCCACCGCGAAAGGCAACTGAAGATCGAAAATCCCCAAACTTGAAGCGCGTCCCGGAATGACAAACCAGCGCTATTAACTCAATAATCAATGGCCAACTAACTTTTCCGCCGCCAGTTACGGTCCGGCGTAACTCACAACATCTTCTTTATCTTTGCTTTAATCGCCCATAGCTACCCACGCCCAAACTCCTGTATCATAAAACACACCAACTCAGTTGACGTTTTGGGTTACACTTCCCCTGTCCTCCAATCAAAGGAAAACTTCATGCGGATTTCCGTCTTCATGCGTTCCACCCTCCTGCTCCTCACGCTGGCTTCACCGGCCCTGATCTTCGCCCAATTCCAACAGCCCACTAGCGAAGAACTCAAGATGACCGCCGACCCCAAGGCCCCCGGCGCCGCCGCCGTCTACCTCTACCGCGAAGAAACCACCGACGACGCGCTCCACTACCAGACCTTCTACGAACGCATCAAGATCCTCACGGAAAAAGGCAAGGAGCTGGCGACCATTCACATCCCTTACCTGCACGGAACCTTCAAAGTCAGCGACATCCGGGGCCGCACTATTCACTCCGACGGAACCATCGTCCCCCTCACCACCAAGCCCAGCGATTTGATGGACTCCAGGACCACGACCCGCCAGGTGAATCAGGTGGTCTTCACTCTCCCCAGCGCCGAAGTGGGCAGCATCCTCGAATACCGCCTCCAGATTAGCTATGACGACGAAACGGTCTACTCCCCCCAATGGCAGATCCAGCAGCCCTTCTTCGTCCACAAGGCTCATTACCGCTGGGTTCCTCTCTTCAACAGTGCCAGGTACGTCACCGACAGCCAGGGCCGGGTTCTTAGCAATCTCATGTGGGCCACAGTCGGTTTTCCGCAGGATTCCGTAGTGAAAGACTCCCAGAACCACTTCACTGTCGACCTGACTGACATCCCCCCCATCCCCGACGACGACTGGATGCCACCGCTCAACACCCTCAAATGGAAGGTCGAGTTCTACTACACCTATGCCCATTCCGCAAAGGAATTTTGGGACAACGAGTCCAAATCCTGGGCGAAAAATGCCGAGCGCTTCTCCAATCCCTCCAACCAGCTCAAGCAGGCCGTTTCCGGCATCGTTGCCCCGTCCGACTCCGACGAACAAAAGGCTCGCAAAATCTACGCCGCCGTCATGAAACTCGATAACACCCGCTTCAGCCGCACCAAATCAGACGCCGAGCGCAAGGCCGAGAAGCTCAAGCCCGTCAAAGCCGCTGAGGATGTGTGGAAGCAGCAAAGTGGAACCGACGACGATATGGCCCTCCTCTTTGTCGCACTCGGCCGCGCCGCCGGCCTCAAGGTCTGGCCCATGGAAGTGGTCGACCGCAGCAAAGCATTTTTCGACCCGCTCTATCTCACTGCCGGCCAGTTGGACGATTACATCGCCATTCTCGACCTCTCTGGAAAAGAGACTTTCCTCGATCCTGGGCAGAAGATGTGCCCCTTCGGAATCATGAGTTGGAAACACTCCCTCGCCTCCGGCTTCCGCCTTTCCGATAAAGGCCCCATCCTCGGAACTACGCCTCAAGGCGTTTACAAAAATGCGCTTGTCCAACGCACCGCCGATCTCACCGTTGACCCCGACGGCAGCGTCAAAGGAAGCATCCGCTACATCATGACCGGCCCTGAAGCCCTCCACTGGCGTCAGCTCGCCCTCCAAAACGATCCCGACGAGGTGAAGAAGCGCTTCAACGAATCAATCCGCGGCGACATGCCCGACGGGGCAGACGTCGACTTCGACCACTTCCTCGCCCTCGACGAGTACGAATCGAACCTGATGGCCATCGTCAAGGTTTCCGGCACCATCGCCACCGCCACCGGCAAACATTTCTTTCTCCCCGGCCTCTTCTTTGAATCCCGCGCCAAACATCCCTTCGTCTCCCAGGACAAGCGCACCATCCCCATCGACGTCCACTACCCGAGCATGACGCAGGATGAGGTCGTCTACCACCTCCCGCCCGGATTTACCGTCGAAAGCGCCCCTCAGCCCACCGCCCTCTCCTGGCCCAATCACGCCATGCTCAAAATCTCCTCGGTGGCAAAGGACAGCGATGTCACTGTATCCCGCGTCTTCGCCCACAACTACGCCCTCCTCGATTCCAAGGAATACGGCGACCTCCACGACTACTACCAGAAAATCGCTGCGGCCGATCAACAACAGCTTGTCCTCACGCGCGCTCCAGCCGCCAAAGGAAACTGATCATGAGCAATTCTTCCGGTACGGCGTTGAAGCCATCTCTCCTTCTGCTCAGCGCCCTCATGCTCTCCGCCGCGCCCGCGCACGCCGACTGGTTCAACAAAGACAAGCCCCTGCCCGACTGGGCCGTCGAAGCATCCAGGACCAAAACCCCCGACTACGCCAAGGACTCAGCCGCCGTCATCCTCTTCGACGAGTACGTTGAAACCATCGACGGCCAGGGCCGCGCCGTCGAGCGCCGCCGCAAAGCCGTCCGCATCCTCAAGCCCCAGGGCCGCGATGAGGGAATGTGCTTCGTTGTCTATGACGTGGACGAGAAAATCAACTACTTCCGCGCCTGGACCATCGCCGCCGACGAAAAAATATACCCGGCCAAGGACACTGACTTCGCCGAAGGCGGCAACACCGACAATCCCATCATGCTCTCCACTGAGAAGGCTCGTGTCGCCCGCCCGCCTGCCATCGATGTCGGCGCCACCGTGATCTGCGAATCCGAAGAGCTGCTCGCACCCTATACCCAGGAAAATCTGTGGGGAATCCAAAGCAGCATCCCCGTCATCTTCCAGGCGCTTGAAATCGACCTGCCCGCGGGCCGCGCTCACACCGAGTCCTGGCATGACTTCCAGCCCGTCAAGGCAGTTGAGGTCGCGCCCAACCACTGGCGCTGGGAGCTCAAAGACACCCCCGCGCTCATTCTCCGCGACATCCCCTCGCGCCCTGAAACAGCCGCCCTGGAAGCCCGCATGTCCGTCCAGTGGGGCAATGCCGCCGTCGATGGAAAGGATAACCAGTGGCGCGCCATCGGTGAGTGGGTTACCACGCTTGAGGCCGATCGACCCGCGCCCTCCCCGGAAATCACCGCGCAAACGCAAAGCCTCATAGCCGGAGCCCCCGACTTCTACGCCAAACTCAGCCGCATCACCGAGTTCATCCAGAAAAACATCCGCTACTTCATCATTGCGCGCGGCATCGGCGGCATGCAGGCCAATCACGCCGCCGACATCTACCGCAACAAATACGGGGACTGCAAAGACAAGACCACCCTGCTCATCTCCATGCTCCAGGTCGCCGGCATTCACGCTTTCTACATGCCCGTGGACGATCACCGCGGCATTGTCGACCCGGACTTCCCCTCCATGATGGGCAACCACATGATCACCGCCATCGAGGTTCCAGCCGACGTTCAGGATCCCCGTCTCAAGGCCATCGTCAAAGCCAAAGACGGCAAGCGTTACCTCATCTTCGACCCCACCAACGAGCGCACGCCCGTAGGCAACCTGCCCTCCTATGAGCAGGGTAGCTACGGAATCCTCGCCGCCAGTACCTCCAGCCAGGTCATCGCCCTCCCCGTGCTTCCACCCGACGCCAACGGCACTGACCAGGTCGGAAAATTCACCCTGCAGGCCGACGGCACCATCACCGGCTCGGTCGATACCTCACACGTCGGTCCCGAGGGCGGCGACTTTCGTGAATTCCTGAAATATACCGATGAAAAGGAGCGGCGCGAGGAATGGGAAAACCACATCGCCGCGACCCTTCCCGGCGTCACCCTCGACACCTTCAAGTTCGTTCAACCCAGCGAACTCGACAAACCACTCGAATTCCACTACCAGATCACCGCTCACCAGTACGCCCACCAGGCCGGCACGCTCCTCCTGCTCCGCGCCCGCGTCGTCGGCACTGACGCCATCCCCTTCAACGACAAGCCCCGCACCGTCCCCATCGACCTCAACGCCACCGGCCGCTGGCGCGACACCTTCGACATCACCCTCCCCGCCGGCTACGTCGTCGATGAAACCCCCGATCCCGTAAACATCGACCTCGACTTCGCCAGCTATCACTCCTCCATCACCACCAAGGGCAACGTCCTTCACTACGAGCGCGAATACGTCGTTCGCCAGGTCGAACTTCCGCCCTCCCAGGCCGCCGCCTTCCGCCATTTTGAAGGCGCCATCCTCGCCGACGAAAAAGGCGACGCCGTCCTGAAGAAGCAATAAGTCCCAAGCGAAGCGTCTGCCCCACCGCAGGGTGGCCGGCTGCCCCACCCCAGGTGGCCGTCCCGTAGGGACAGGCTGAAAGTAGCCACGGGTGAAACCCGTGGAAAGCGACCAAACGAAGGACCCGCGTCCTGGAGGGACGCAGTGAACATACCTTGCGCTTTTTTCCTGGCGCAAGTTACCCGCAACCAACCCGGTGCGAGCGAATAGCGAGCTTTTGGCCCCACCGCAGGTGGAGCGCAATCATTTCGACGCACCCTCCGGTCTCCCCAATCATCCATTCAATTGATGACCGAACCACTTTTCTCGCCCTTTCAACTTCGTTCCGTGTCTTTCCCCAACCGCATCGGCGTCTCGCCCATGTGTGAGTACTCTTCTCACGACGGCTTTGCCGCCGACTGGCATCTCGTCCATCTCGGTGCTCGCGCCCAGGGGGGCGCCGGCCTGGTCATCCTTGAAGCCTCCGCCGTCACTCCCGAGGGCCGCATCTCCTCCGCCGACCTTGGCATCTGGAAAGACGAGCACATCCCCAACCTCCAGCGCATCGCGGCCTTCATCCACTCCCAGGGCGCTCGCGCCGGCATTCAGTTGGCCCACGCCGGCCGAAAAGGCAGCATGTCCGCGCCCTTCACCGGCGAACGCCTTCTTCAACCCTCCGAAGGCGGTTGGCAGCCCGTCGCTCCCAGTGCGCTCGCCTTTTCCCCCGCCTACGCCGTGCCCCAGGCTCTTGACCAGCCCGGCATCGACGCCGTCGTCGAAGCCTTTCGCCTCGCCGC
>PMWR01000309.1 GCA_003166055.1 Acidobacteriaceae bacterium | reverse complement strand
GCGATCACCGAACAGCGGCGTTGCTCGACCCGCCCCGACCCGCTTTGCGGGTTCCCCGCGCAGTCGATGTCCTCGGCCACCGCATCTGAGCTCAACAGCAGAAACGAGTCTCTCACCTGTTCGGCCAGCAGACCCTGATTGTCCTTGACCGCCAGCACGTAGTCAGCCTTCTTCTCGATAATCAGGCTGGCGATGTCGCACTGACAGCCCATCGCATCAACGGTCACCACGGTACCCGCCAACTCCAGCGCGTTCAACAGCTTCGGAATCGCTGTGATCTCGTTGGACTTTTCATCCACCTTGCGCTGGGCCAGTACCAGGTTGTTGGCGCTGGCCCAGGCGGAAACCATGTGGACCAGGGCCTTCTTGCCCGCCTCGCGCGTGCCGCAAAGCGTTTTGCCATCAATGGCCANNTTGGCGATCGACGAAACCCAGGCCACGAAGCCTCGTCTAACCCGAACTCTTCGCAAGACTTATCGGCAACGGGTAAATTTACCCGCTCACCCAAGAAGCTGATTGAACTGACTGGCAAGGAACTGGAAGAAACGCTGACTCAGCTTGCAGACGAGAAGCTCGACCTCTTCGCCCGCAGTTATAGCTCCTCTGAACAGAAACAGACCGGCTATCTCTGCCGGTGGCGGTGCGTTTGCGGCGCTTTCTGCTCCGTCAAGCGCGCGCATTCGCGACTGCTACAAGCAGGGCATTGAAACCATTGGTTGGCAGAAGTGGTGCGTTTCTGTCGGCATTGATCGGAAGAGCGCGGAACGCTATGAAAAGAACTGGCGGACCGTCATCGATGCACCCCAGATCTTTCTTGATGCGGCGAACCGTGAAGGGTTGGACCTGCACCAGCCTCGCATCGCAGACAACCTGAGAATCATCCTTGTGGAGTTGGCAGGCAGGGAGCCTTCTGAAGCGGAGTTGCCGGAGTTGCTGACTCGTCTCGACCAGCCCGCGCCGAAGCCTCCCAAGAATAAGACAGGTGGCCATCAGGACAAGCCGAAGTCCATTGCCGCCGCACGGCAGTCCTTCTCCAAAGTTATCGCGAACATCCCGGAGAAGGAAATGGAGAACGCCGACCCCCTGTTTCACACCTTCGCCAGTGTGCCGCCGACAGCGCAGATGAGCGTAGTGGTCCGGAGCCTCTTTTGGCAGTTCGTGCGGAACGCTCCTACGGATCAGTTGTTGAGCATCGCGGAAGCCTTTGTTGAGGCCGCGCAGGCTGAACTCGACAGTATCCGCGAACAACTGAATCGCCCGACTGATTCTGTCGAATCAACCGGGGAACTTGCTGAGGAAAATCTGAATCAGGCGGAACCCTCCCCTGAGCCCATTGTGGACGACCAGTTGCCGTCTTCCGAGTTGAACGCAGAGCCCGTATCGGAGCTTGTAGCCGAACCGCCGGCCAAGTCCCGGCGCAAGCTGCTGCTGGAATTTGATGACGAACACGATGTTCTCCTGGATGCGCCTGCCGTTGGAGAGCGCAAGCTGGTCGCCTCGGAAACCTTCGATGAGTCATTTGTAGATTCGCTGGCCGCTAGTCTGTAGAGAAAGATGTTGCAGCCCAAAACCAAACTGTCTCAGGTGCTCAGGTATTGGGTCTCTGTCCGGGAGGTGCAGTAATGGTCTCCCGGCCAGAGAGGTAATTCATGAAGGGCACACTTCCGGTACGACAGCTCGTTCCCGCAATGTCTGAGGACGAGGCAATCGATCTCGCCAATCGCCGCACCCTGCTTACTCGCGGTGACGTTGACCACGTCGCCACTTCGAGCGAAATGGGTCTGCGGCCCGATGGTGAACAGAGTCATCAGCTTGGCACCATGCTCGGTGAGGCAGCCCGGCGGCACGGGCCACGCGGGCCAGGGCTTGGCCGAGTACTGATTGAGCTGATCCGTCTTGCCGGTTGGCGATCAAACGCCGTGACGGCTCACGATTACCACATACTTCAACTCGCTCGCACTCGGGGTGGGTGAGTTCTGCGGTGCGCTCTGCGCGTCGGACAGTGATGCTGCAGCGAGCAGCACCGGCAGGAATGCATTTGCAACGCGACCCGCGCAGGAACGGCTCATTTGCTTTCCTTCTGAATTGCGGTGGAGTGGACACGAATCTCGGCGGGTTTTCCGCCGGTTGCCGGAACGCCAACGTAGAGTGCGCTTTCAGAAGGTACGAATAAGGCGGTCTTCGCGCCAGGTGCGGTGCGCGTGACTCCAATTGCCTTGATGGCTGTTCCGCTGACATCGAACGCATCCACCTCACCGGCTCCGCTGATGACATACACACGGCTCAGCGATGCATCGTAAAACAGATCGTCGGCGCCCTCGCCTGTGGTTGCGCGGGAAAGCTCGGCGCCTGCGGCGCCGTCTAATGCGAGCAGAGTTGCCGGAGTTCTGCAAGCGACATACAAAATATGCCGCCCACTGTTATAGGCCATGGGCACGTTGTCTGTCGCATTGGCCAGTTTCCAGTGCGCGACAACCGAGTTAGTTGCGCCGTCAATCACGGCAACTTCGCCTGCATCGGCGATATTTGCAAAGATGCGCCGGCCCGGCGCGTCCAGATCAAGCGCTTCAGGATGAGCGGCGACGGAAAGGTTCGCGAGCAGCGTGAAGCTCGCTGTATCCACCGCCGCGACCTTACCAGGAGCCGCCGCGCTGCTGCCGCCGTGCCCAACGTACAACATGTGATGCGCGTCGTCGTAGACCATGTCGTCGGCATGTTCCGCAACCGGCGCCGGGTTGCCGATGTTTTCGACATTCGGCTGCTTTGTTTCATCCAACGTCTTATAGGGCACCAGGTCGTAGGGATCGGGTCGGGAAATCCCCATGCCAAACACGGCGCGCAGATCCGAGTTCTGGTCAATGTAATAGCGAAGCTGCACGCTCGGTAGGGGATTGAGATAGGAGCCGCCGCCATTCACGGGCGTTGCGGAGCCGTATCCGCTCGGATCGGTGGGAGTGGACGGGACGGTAGTCACGAGGTATCCGGTGTTGGCTTCGTTGGTGCCTCGATACGCAGCCCGGTTTGCAGGTGGAACTTGCTTCCCAAGTCGACGGTATTCATTATGTACCCGGCGGTGATCCGCTCCTGTAAGTTGTAATTCGCGGGGTCGGAGTTGGAATGGGTTGCTTCCTCATCGAGAGGAAGCGCATTTGGATTTGCCGCCAATCAAGCTTCAGTTGCTTCAAAAGATACATTCGGGCCGTATTTCTAACTGCCCCCATAAAAGGTGGGATTCGTAAATTTCGTCGTAAACTGGCTCATCAGCGGGGGTGTGACATTGGCTGCGAAGTTATGGTAGGTTGGCGAAAAGGGCGTCTTGTCCCTTGTGCGCATTGCGGATCAGGGCGCCAAACTCGAACACCGATGCGTCCGAGCCCAGGTGGTAATTGAGCCCGATTGAGCCGCTCCCCTGCAAATTGATCTGCGACGATTGGCCGCTGGTGAGGTTGATGTCCTGGAGGACGTACTGGTGGGGTCGTAGATGGGATCGTTTGCCGCGCAAGGGAACTTCGGCCGGTAGATGCAAGCGGACTTCAGCGGTTGTTGTCCATCCTGCTGGAAAACGCAGCAAAATTTACTCCTCCTGGTGGATCGATTACATTGACCGCTGCTCAATCCGGCACGCGCGTTTTTCTTTCGGTTCGCGACACAGGCGTCGGTATTTCCGAAGAGGATATGCCGCGCATTTTTGATCGCTTTTATCGCGCCGCAAAGACTTTGAACACGGCTCCACGAGGCTCAGGTCTTGGCCTGGCGCTGGCGAAGTGGATTGCCGAACGTCACGGAACGCAATTGATGGTTGAGAGTTTGCCCGGACATGGTAGCTGCTTCTCCTTCTCGCTCGAGGCCGGCTCACTTGAGGGTCGCGCCGTTGCCCATTCATTCAAGAGCGCACCCAGTGTGACTGCCGCTGATTAGAAAGTTGACATAAAGGCCGAGGGAATTGCATGGATCGATTCGCGACATGATTGGCGTGGCTCATTGATCACTTCAGGGCATCGCAGGAATTCGCTGCGAGATATATCTCCGCCCGCTTGGCCCTCAGGGACATGTATCGGTTCCGCTGCTCGCGGCAATCGGGTAAACCGCCGGACCCAGCCCGGTTTGGGCGTTCCAGACTTTGACTGAGAGCTGATCGCCGGGGCTGATGCACCAGCCGTGCGTTCCATAGCTGCCGGAGAGGCCGGTGAGCACAATCTGGGTGTCGGTCCAGGAGGAGACGGCCAGGGTTACGGCGGCCCCGCTGTGACCCGCATTCCACCCGTGTGCAGTGGTGTCGGCCAGTTCGATGTATTTTGAGTCGCCAGTGTAGGCCGACTGCGTGCCGAAGCCCGTACCGTTGATGGTGATGGTTTGCGTCTGCTGCGGAAGAATTGCGCTGACAGACGTGATGGCCACGGTGCATGTATTGGTTCCGCTGCTGGCGACGATCGGGTAAACCGCTGGTCCGTGCCCTGATTGGGCGTTCCAGACTTTGACCGAGAGCTGGTCGCCCGGGCTGATGCACCAGCCGTTCGTTCC
>PMWR01000089.1 GCA_003166055.1 Acidobacteriaceae bacterium | reverse complement strand
TGCAACCTGATGACGCAGGCCAACGAGAGCCTGGGGCTGACCGCCTCAGAGCACATTGAGCGGATCTATGAACATACACGGGCTCCGATCTTCGACTGCGCGCTGGTGAATACTGCGCCGTTTTCAGCCGAGACGCTGGCGCGCTATGCGGCGCAGGGGGCAGCGCCGATTGTGCCGGATATCAAGCGGATCGAGGCGCTGGGGGTGCGGTGCATCGCGGGCGACTTTGCCAGTGAGGAAAGCGTGGTGCGGCATGCAGCGGGCCGCGTGACCGGAGCGCTGCTGGCGCTGGGGCGTACAGGACAGGCCGAAGGGGCGTAAGGAAATTTTCTCTTTCCTACCGAATACGCGCTGGGGTACATTGAAGGCGCGCGGGCAAAAGCCTGCGTGATCAAAATCAGGAGGAACGATGCGCAAGACCCGTGTTTGGATCACGTTGTGCTGTTGCTTGTTCGCATTGGCCGTCTTCGCCTGGGCGCAGGCCAACAGGAAGCCCGGACTGTGGGAGATGACCACGACCATGACATTTCAGCAGTCGCCTCTGCCGCCGGGGATGCAGGCGCCTCCCGGGTCGCCATTTAGCGGCGCCCCCAGAACAACGCAAGTCTGCGTGACGCAGGCGATGATCGACCGGTATGGCGCGCCGATGCCGCAGGGACGCGACTGCCAGGTGACCAATGTCTCGATCCATGCGACCGGAATGACGGCGGATTGGGTGTGCAGCGGCCAGATGAGCGGCAAAGGCAGCCTGGAGTCGAATTGGTCGGAGCCGGACCATGCAAGGGGCAAGGTTCACTTTGTCGGGACCATGCAGATGGGGCCCAGATCGGGCCCTGTGGAGTGGACTTCGAATTCCGTATCGGTATATAAGGGGCCGGACTGCGGGAGCGTGAAACCGATAGCCATGCCGGCAGATAAGTAATTTTTATCGTTTACCTTAGAGATGGATTGTTGAAGTAATTTCCTGGACCCATCTTCGCTGGAAATCCTGGCGGGGATGGGTTTTCCTTTTGGAAAAGGAATGTGATGGAGGCCAGCTGAGCGGGCGGCGGCGAGGCAGTAGACTGTCTGCGCTTCTTTTGCGTGTGTGGGAACGGNNTCCCACCACCCAGGCGACGAAGACCTGTCGCCCGGGGCCCGCGCAGGCAGTAACGAGCGACCTGCGGGCCGTGCTGACGCAAAGGAGGTGAGGGCGAATGGATGAGCGATCGTCCTGGATGCGCTTGTTAATCACTGTCGCCATTGACTGGCGGTTTGTGATTGCACTCGTACTCCTCGTCCTGGCGCTACTGGTCAAGTAGCCAAACCCCCAGGAGGTCCTACACCTTCCGGGAATGAGAACAGTATAGCGCAAAGCTTGAGTTGCGAATGAGCAAACTGAACGCCCTGGTGACCTGCGTACTCTATCCTTCGACGGTGCGCTGGAACTGACTGCGCGGGGCAATCCAAACTGAGCCCGAAACGCTCTACGGCACGGTGACGTTGATGGTTGCGCTCGAGGACACAGAGGTGTTGATGTCGGTCGCAATGACCGTGTAGGCATAGGTCCCCGGCGTCACAGCATTATTATTGTTGGCGCCGCATGCGCTGATTTCCCCCAGGACCACCAGTGTGCCCATGGCGAACAACGTCAGGGTGAGCCAGCGCGCTGCCTTGCGCCGGAAGCCAAAGCCGAAGAGCAGCATACCGGCCAGCGCCAGGCCTTGCGCCAGGCGATGGCCCCCGCGACCCGGCAGGCTTACGAGTGCAGGCACTGCGATGTTATAGAGGGAAATGGATCCCGTCACGACCTGATTCGCGGTCAGGGTATAGGGCGGCCTTACTGGGCCTCCCCCGCAGTAGGGGATCTTCCCTCCGGCCGGTGGATTCGGAGGATCGCAAGCGACTTGAACTGTGCCGGTGTAGCCGTCGAGGGAGGTTAACGTGTAGGCGGCGGATCCAGTTCCAGTGGAGCCGGCGGAGGTCATGGTCACATTGGTGGCTGCGATGACGAAGTCCGGCTTGGCGGGCTGCGCCGGTGAAGCGGAAACCACAAAGCTGGCCGTCAGGAGAAATCCGAAAAGAACAAGCAAACGGTATCTTTGCATGGCAGAGACCTTTCTGCGGGTGGCTTGCACCCTGCCTGTCCGGTTGGACGAAAGCTAAGTCGCGAAGTTGGCATCATTTGCAAGAATTTTTGCCTGAATTCGCTGGTGACCGGCGTTCACAAGAATTGCCAGGCTCGGCCTTCATCCTTCGACGGTGCGCTTGAGCTGGCCGCAGGCGGCGTAGATGTCGCGGCCTCGCGGCTTGCGGAGGTAGGTGGGAATTCCCTCCCCCGCCAGGGTGGCGCGGAAGGCTTCAATGGCGGCGGGTGCGGGCATGGCGTAGGGGATGCCGGGGCCGGGGTTCCATGCAATCAGGTTGACTTTGGCGGGCAGCCCGGTGCGGCGGACAAGACGGGCGACCGCGCGGGCATGGGCGGGCTGGTCTGTGACGCCGGCGAGCAGGACATATTCGAAGGTGATGCGCTCACGGGGGCGGAGCTGGACCTGGCGGACCGCGTCGACGACCGCTTCGATGTTCCACTTGCGGTTGATGGGCATGATTTCGGCGCGGACCTGGTCGTCAGGGGCGTTGAGGCTGATGGCCAACTTGGGGCGGACGTCCGGCGGCTCCTGGGCGAA
The DNA here is from genome assembly GCA_003166055.1 of Acidobacteriaceae bacterium. Next base: position 8,399 of record PMWR01000089.1, on the reverse strand, counting down.
ACGCTCGATGCCGGGGACGATGCCGGATGTGGAGACGGTCATGCGCTGGGGGCTGAGGCCGACTTCCTTGACCAGAAGGCGGACGGCGGCCATGAAGTTGTCATAGTTGAGGAACGGCTCGCCCATTCCCATGAAGACCAGGTTCACGCGGTCGCGGCCTACTTCGACTCCGTGGCGGGCGAAGACGGAGACGACCTGGCCGGCGATTTCGCCTGCGGTGAGGTTGCGCTGGAGGCCGAGCCTGGCGGTGAGACAGAATTGGCAGTTGACGGCACAGCCGACCTGACTGGAGACACAGATGGTGGCGCGACGCCACTCGCCGTGGGGCGGTAGCTCGCGGGAGGATCGCACTGGCGCACTGCTTCCCACCTGATCCGCCGAGTTTGCAAGAAGCAGGTCCTTCGACTCCCCTTCACTGCGTTCAGGGTCGCTCAGGATGACAGCCATTTTTTTTGATCGCACGGAATGACTGTCGGATGGGGCACGGTGCTCTTGTTGAGGTGAAGGGGAACGCAATTCCTCCGCGCCGGCTTCAGTGCCGTCGCCCGATTCGCCGTCGTCGCCTTCGGGCATCCAGACGGTTTCTACGGTTTCAGCTCCGGTTTGGATGAGGTAGCGATCGGTGCCGTCGACCGATTGGAAGACCTGGGCGATGTTTGGGCGGCCGATTTGCCAGCCATCGGCGACCAGTCGCTCGCGCAGATTTTTGGGTAGAGTGGAGATTTCAGCTATTTCCGTAAGCCATTGACGATAAATGGCTTCCGATAATTGTTTGCCGCGCCATCCGGGTTCGCCGAGGCTGGCCATGCGCGCGGATAGAGATTCCGCATCCAAGCCAAAGAGGGGTGTCGGGGTCACGTCGGCAGGGCTTATCGCGTCTAAGGAAACGAGTTTGGAATCAGATTTCACGGCTTGGTCAAGGATAGTTTATTTGGTGTTCCCGTGCCCGATTTGCGGCATGCGCTGCCACCCTTGCGACCGAAAGACATCGCAAGGATGGGGCACCCGCAGTTTTCCAGTGCCCGACGGCATGAGTCCGGTTGGCCTAGAATTGAATCTTAGGAATGATGACTTCTTCGACTGAACGCAATCTTCGCCGCACTGTATTGCCGAACGGGCTGATCGTGCTGACCGAGCGCATGGACTACCTGCGTTCGGTGGCCATGGGGGTATGGATCAAGTCCGGGTCGCGGTGCGAGCCAGCCGAGACCAACGGGATTTCCCATTTTGTGGAGCACATGTTGTTCAAGGGGACGCGCTCGCGCACGGCGCAGCATATTGCCCGGGAGATGGACTCGATTGGCGGGAACCTGGATGCCTTTACCGGCAAGGAAACGATCTGCTTCAATGTGAAGTCGCTAGCGGACCATGTGCCGATTGCGCTGGACGTGTTGAGCGACCTGGTGCTGAACCCGACGTTCGCCTCGACGGACATCGAGCGCGAGCGGGGCGTGATTCTGGAAGAGATCAAGATCGACGAGGACAACCCAGACGTGCTGGTGCACGAGTTGTTTACGCAGAGCTTCTGGAAGGACCATCCGCTGGGCTGGCCGATCCTGGGGACCACGAAGACGGTGGCTGGACTGGACCAGGAAAAGCTGTTTGCGTATCACGGCGATCGGTTTCACGGCGGGAACATCGTGTTTTCAGCGGCTGGGAGCCTGGATCACGACCAGTTTGCGGAGGCTGTGGCGGCCAAGTTCTCAGGGCTGGCCGGCGGCGAGACGCTGCATGAGCTGTCGGCTCCCGAGGCGAGCGCAAGGATCATCCTGCGCAACAAGAAATCGCTGGAGCAGGTGCAGATCTGCCTGGGCGTGCCGGCTCCGCCGATTACCGACGATAACCGCTATGCGACGCTGATTCTGAATACAGTGCTGGGCGGCGGGATGAGCTCGAGGCTGTTCCAGACGATTCGCGAGGAGCGGGGGATGGCGTATTCCATCTACTCCGACCTGAGTCCTTATCGCGACACGGGAACGCTCTGTGTGTACGCAGGGACTTCGGCGGGCAATGCGCTGGAGGTGGTTGACCTGATCCTGGTGGAGTTTGCCAAGCTGAAGCAGGAACCGCTGAGCGACGAGGAGCTGACGCGCGCCAAGGACCAGGTGAAGGGCAACATTTTGTTGGGACTGGAGAGCTCGAGTTCGCGGATGGCGAACCTGGCACGGCAGGAGATGTACTTCCAGAACTTCTTTACCGTGGACGAGGTGATTGCGCGCATCGACGAGGTAGACGCGGGACAGGTGCAGGCGATGGCGCAGCGGCTCTTCGATCCGGAACGGATTGCGGTGACGCTGCTAGGACGGCTGGATGGAGTGAAGCTGGGGCGGAAGCGGCTGGTGTGTTGAAAGGCAGTTGTCAGTTGTAAGTTTTCAGTTGTCAGTCCTAAATGCCCGATCCGAGGCGCGGTTTTCCCTGACTCAGCGGCCTTAGAAGCGCTTTAGCAACTGGAGGGGTAAGACGAACGCGAGCGCGATGCCCGAACTGACAACTGAAAACTTACAACCGACAACTGCTTTCGAGCGTCTGATTTCCCTTCCGCGTCCGTACGTTGTAGCATTTTGTCGGATGGGTCCGGGTAAGCGGGCCCGCTTCACGAGGCACTGGAATTCCATGAGAAACCTTTTCTTGTCCTGTCGCGGACGCCGCGGCGGTGAGCGGAGTATGTTGACCAACGAACGTTCCGGGTCAAACGGCTTCACGCTGATGGAACTGCTGATCGTGATGGCAATCATCGCCATCCTGATGCTGATTGCCATTCCCACCGTTGGAAGCCTGAAGAAGAAGGCCAACGACCTTTCCGCGCAGCAATCTGTGCGGGCGATCCACGAGGCGGAGATTCAGTTTCAGTCGACCTACCCCTCGAACGGATTTGCGTGCACGCTGCCCGCTCTGGGCGGTGAATCTACTGCTGGAGCTCCGTCGGCGACCGGTGCGCAGATTTTGCAGGGCGACCTGACATCGGGTTATAAGTCCGGCTACATTTTCACCATCACGTGCAAGGACAAGGTGACGGTAAACAGCGTGGATCGCTTCAACAGCTACATGGTGACGGCAGTTCCGCAGACGGTGGGCAAGACGGGAGATCGCGGGTTTTGCAGCGACGAGGGCGGAACGATCAAGTTTGACCCGGCGGGCGGGACGAACTGCACGCAATCGCTCGGACAATGAGGGTGGGCTGGTTTGGTGGGCGCTGTGCGCGCAGGACTAGAGCCTGCGCGCATGGTGTTTCTGGTTGGCCTTTGTGGTCTCCCACCCATCGAGCAAAAAGACGCTCGATGGATGGGGCACACAGCATCTCTGGCGTTCTTGCAGCGGCGTTGCTACTGGGCGCAATTCCCTTTTGTGGGGCACAGGTTGGTGCTCCTACGGCGCATGAGATGGCGGCGCGGGTGGATCGGCATTACAACCAGCTGCACTCGCTGCGGGCGGCCTTCACGGAGAACTACGCGGGGTTGGGGATCAACCGGACGGAGAGCGGCACGCTGCTGCTGCTGAAGCCGGGACGAATGAAATGGGACTATAGCTCACCGGCCGGGAAGCTGTTTTTGCTGGACGGGAGGTACGCCTGGTTCTACTCGAAGGGCGACCCGCAGGTGCAGCGGATTCCGGCGAAGGAACTGGACGATCTGCGTTCGCCGCTGCGGTTTCTGCTGGGACATACGGAACTCGAAAAAGAGATGAACAGTTTGACGCTGGCTTTGGCGCCGGGGGGCGAATTCACGCTGACCGGGCAGCCGAAGGGCCAGGAAAAGCGCGTGACACGGCTCACGCTCACCGTTTCCGCGAACGGAATCATTACAGGCATAGAGATTGAAGAGACAGACGGAGCGCTGACGCGGTTTACCTTTACGGGCGAAGTGCCGAATGCGCCGGTTCCCGCGGATGCGTTCCGGTTCGCTGCGCCGGCGGGTGTTCCGGTGGTGGATGTGGTGGCGCCGGCGTGACGAAGGCAGGGACTAAGGGACTAGGGACTCAGGGACCGGGAAGCCGGACTTCCAAGCGAGAATGGTCTCGTCATCCGAGTCTTGGCCCGTTTCTGATGCCCCGAATCTTCTTGCTTTCCCATCGACTCCATTGCGCCAGTTTCTTAGTCCCTTAGTCCCCTGCTTTACTCATATCGCAGCGCTTCGATCGGGTCGAGGTTGGCGGCGCGGATGGCGGGAATCATGCCGCTGACGAGGCCGACGACGGCGAGGATTCCGGTTGCGACGAGCACGGAGGTGGGGGAGATGAGGAGCTGGATGTCGGCATTCTCGGCGTTTTTGGCGATGGCGGAATAGAAGGTGATGCGGCCCGCGCAGATGGAGACAGTGTAGGCGAGGGCAATGCCCGCAATGCCTCCGANNAGCATGATGTTCATGAGACCGATGCCGGCGATGCCGAGGGTAAGCGCGCCGACGAGCGAAAGCAGGACCTGGAGCGCGATGGAGACGATGGCAAACTCGTGCAGTTGCGTCTGAAGGTTGGCGACGAAGATGGCGCGATGGTCTGAGGGGACAAAGTGATGCGCGGCGGCAAGGGTGTTGCGCAGGTTCTTCTCGACGACCTCGTTGTCGCCCCGGTAGTTGAACCAGATGCCGTCAATCCAGGTCGTGTCCTTGAGGTCGCTCATGGTGGAGAAGGGTATCCAGATGGCGGTGTTGATGTTGTTCTCGCCTTCGGCCATCTTGGGGTGGAGCACGCCGACGATGGTGAAAAGGACGCCGTTGAGGCGGATGGATTCGCCGACCGCGTAACCGCTGGAAAAGAGTTTCGTTTTTGCGTCGGGACCAATGACGCAGACGTGGGCACGCTGCTGTTCTTCCTGCCCGTTGAAGGCACGGCCATCGTCCACGACCATGGCGAGCATGTCGAGGCCCTGCGGGCGCAGAGCATTGACCGACCATGTGTAGGTGTGGAGGTCGTTTTTGACTACGACGTCCTGAAACATAACGGGTGTTATCTCTGAGATGTCGGGGACAGTGTTCCAGATGCGGTCCACATCGTCGAGGTTGAAGCGGACCTTGACGCCCGCCTTATCTCCGCCGGCCTGCTGAGAGGTACGGCCAGGGTAGACTTCGATGTGGTTAACGCCCCACTGAGCGAAGATGTTCTGAATGGCGCGGGAGAAGCCTGCGCCGTAGGCGAGCAGGAGCACCACGGTGGCGATGCCCCAGGCCATGCCGACCATGGTGATGGCGGTGCGGCGACGGTTGTAGAGCATCGCTTCCCAGGCTTGTCCGAGAATGTCTTTGAGCATAGAGCCTCCCTTTGGGTCGGCAGTTATCAGTTATCAGTTGTAAGTTGTCAGTTGGGCATTGCCAAGCTCAACTCTTCGGCCAGATCGTTTGCCGCAATCCCATAACTCTGTTCGCATGTGCCGCAAACACCCGCCCATTGGAAACTGATCACTGAAAACTGCTTTTCTCACTCTCTCCGCAGGGCTTCAACGGGATCGAGCGCGGCGGCTTTGCTGGCCGGATAGAGGCCGGCGGCGATGCCGCATAGGGCAAGTGAAACGATCGCGAGTGCGGCGGACCAGGGAACGAGGCGCGGAGGATCGAAACCGGGAACGACTCCCGTGAAGAAGTGGTCGAGAAGGGCCATGAGGCCGCCGGAGAGGACAATCCCGAGCAGCCCGCTGATGCCTGTGAGCAGGAGGCCTTCCCAGAAAAACTGGGCAAGGATGGCGCTCTTGGTTGCTCCGATGGCTTTGAGCACGCCGATTTCGCGGGTGCGCTCGGAGACGGAGACGAGCATGATGTTGATGATGCCGACGGCTCCGAGGCCAAGGGTTACGACGCCGACGCCGCCGAGAAAGATATCCATTGCATCAAAGATGGTGCTGACGAGCTTTTCCTCCTGAATGGTGTCGAACTCGTCGAACGCATCTTTGAGACTGGGATCGAAGTTGTGCCGCTGGCCGATCACCTTGTGGACGGCGGGGACGGATTGGGAGCTGTCCCCTTTGGTGGTGGGGTGATAGGCGATGCCTGTGAGCGCGTCGCGGGCGACGTTGTCGCCCTTGTAGGCGAACAGCTCCTGCATGATGGAGATGGGGATGTAGAGCTTTTGATTGTCGCTGTCGTTGTTGCCGTGGCTGATGGGGTCGACGCGGCCCACGACTGCAAAGGAGATGTCGTTGATGATGATGTTCTCGCCGATGACGGGGCGGCCGGGAAACAGCAGGGCTGCGGCCTTTGATCCAAGAACGACAACCCGGCGGCGGTCGGCCACATCCTGGGCGTCGATGAACCGTCCTTCAGCGAGGGGAACGAAGCGCATTTGAGCGTAGTTGGGCTCCACGCCAAAGACCTGGCCGCCGGTGTTGGAGTATTCGCTGACCTCGTACATGTCTCCGCGGCTGAGAAAGCCGGTTACGTCCTTCACCTGCGGGAGGGCGCGAATGGCTGCTTCGTCGCCGAGCGTGAATTGATAGGGCCTCATGCCGGTGTGCTGGTTGGCGACTGCCGGAATGGTGGAGTCCCACATCATCACGATGTCGTTGCCGAAGCTGGCGAGGTTGCGATGCTGGCCGCTGCGGAAGCCTTCACCGAGGCCGACGAGGACGAGCAGAGAGCCGACACCCCAGGCGATCCCGAACATGGTCAGGAAGGTGCGGAGTTTGTTGGCCAGGATGGCGCGGAATACCTGGCCGAGGGTGTCGGAAAAGCTCTGCATAGCGATTGGACGCCGGAGGAGGGCGCTTGGAGAGTAGTACGCGGTGGGAGGGGGGATGGTTCCCGTGGGGAGCATTGCAGCGCTGTGATTTGAGAAGAGGAGACTAGGAATGTGTCGGGGATAGATTCCCGTTGCAGTTAATTTTATGTTTCAGTGCTGGGAATCGTTTTACGATTCTTGCTATGGGCAAGAGCTTTCTTCCTGACGATATGAACCAGTCGCTGTTGTTCCCTCCTTCGCTTCACGATTGGCTCCCCGAGCGTCACTTGGCGCGTTTTCTGGTGGATGTTGTGGCGGCGCTGGATCTGGGCGCGATCTATGCGTCGTATGAGGCTGGCGATGGCCGCGGCCAGTCGGCGTATGCGCCGTCGATGATGGTTCGGGTTCTGCTTTACGGCTACGCGACGGGGGTGTACAGTTCGCGCAAGATCGAGGCGCGGACCTATGAGGATGTGGCGTTCCGTTACCTTTCTGCGGACGCGCATCCGGACCACGACACCTTTGCGGATTTTCGCAAGCGGCATCTGGAAGCGTTGGCGGGATTGTTCACGCAGGCCTTGCTGTTGTGCGAGAAGGCGGGGCTGGTGAAGCTGGGTCATGTGTCCATCGACGGGACCAAGATCAAGGCCAACGCCAGCAAGCACAAGGCGATGAGTTACGGGCGGATGGGGGAGGCCGAGGCGCGGTTGAAGGCGGAGATCGAAGCGCTTCTGAAGCAGGCCGAGGCAACCGATACGGCTGAAGACGCGCAGTATGGCAAGGGCAAGCGCGGCGACGAGTTGCCGGTGGAGTTGGCGCGGCGGGAGAGCCGTTTGAAGAAGATCGCGCAGGCCAAGGCGGAACTGGAGCAGGAAGCGCGTGAGAAGGCCGAGCGGGAGCGCGCCGAAGCGGAAGCCAAACTGGCCAAGCGGCGCGAACACGAAGAGCAGACAGGCAAGAAGATGCGCGGGCGCGCCCCCAAGGTTCCCGACCCGGAGCAGGCACAGCCGGAAGCCAAGGCGCAGCGCAACTTCACCGATGCGGACAGCCGCATCATGCCCGACGGAGCCAACAAGGGCAGCTTCGTGCAGGGCTACAACGCGCAGGCGGCGGTGGACTCCAAGGCGCAAATCATCGTGGCCGCGGAAGTCACGCAAGAGACCACCGACAACGGGCAACTGCTGCCGATGTTAGACCAGGTGAAACAGAACATGGGCCGCGCCCCGGATGCGGCCAGCGCCGATGCCGGCTACTGGAGCGAGGCCAATGTGACGGATGAAAGTGTGGCGGGCATCGATCTGCACATCGCCACGGGGCGCGACAAGCACGGTGGGACGGTCGGGACAGCCAGCGAGCCGCCGGGTGAAGTCACTGCAAAGGAAGTCATGCGGCACAAACTGGGCACCGAGGCCGGGCGATCCATTTACAAAATGCGCAAGGCAATCGTCGAGCCGGTCTTCGGACAGATCAAGGAGCAGCGAGGCTTCCGGCGCTTCAGCCTGCGCGGCGCGGACAACGTGCGCCGCGAGTGGAAACTGGTGTGCCTGGCGTCCAATCTGCTGAAGCTGTTTGGCTCCGGATGGGAACCGCAAACCGCCTCAAGGTCAATCGGGGGCTGGTCGTGCACCCCGCCACATCTTCAACCGGGAATCCACTCCAAAAGCGCCTTCAGCGGCTGTATCGACAACCCCGCAAAGATCATTTTCAGCCGCTGCAAGCCCCGAAGAACAGATGTGCTATCCCCGACACACTCCTAG
>PMWR01000557.1 GCA_003166055.1 Acidobacteriaceae bacterium | reverse complement strand
TCTAACTTAACTTTTAGCGCTCAACTTTTTCAGGGTTGCGTAGCGTTTCTGGGGTCACCAAAACATAGCTGACGTTTAGCCGGTCATACGCCAACAACTCAGTTCCCGCTCATTTCTGCAATCCGAGCTTTTGAAATTCATCGTCATCTTTCTTGTCAAACCTTTCAATCAACGGTCGCCGAAGAATTGAAAAGACCCAGATGTGAATGCACGTGAACCCGAACCAAAGAAGGGGCCATTCGATGAACTTGAATGGCAGAGGGATTCTGGAGTGCCAGGTTGCATATGCCGCAACGGTAGTCGGAATCGCGCTCATCCAAAATCGAAACGATCTTGTTGTTCGCACAAGCTGACCGCATTGCGGGCAGGGGAACGGCTTCGAGACTTTCGTCAGGTTACGGTCGATCAGTTGCAAGCAATTCGGACAGGACCCATACGGCAGCTTCACCGACGGAGTCGGGGGAACTGAGTTTCCGTTATTCAACTGTCCTCCTGACTGCGAATACGATAACGCAAGAGGGCAGCAAGTTGAGAGTTCCTGTCGGATTGTCGCCTAACCAGCAGTTCCCTGCGGTAAACAGCATTTCCCCGCCCTACTTGCCCACTCCCAACCCAATCGACCGCATCAGCTCCAGCGCATTGCTGGTCTTCACAATCCCCGGCTTGAGCTTGTAGTCGAAGATCAACTGCCCGTCTTCAAACCGATCCTCGAAGTGGCAGTTGGCCGCGCGATCCCCCATCGACTCGGGAATGCGCGCCAGCGCCAGGTCGTGCGTACTGACGATCCCGATGGCATTGTGCTCAACAAAGCTGCGAACCACAAACTCCGTCCCCGCCAGCCGATCGTGTGAATTCGTTCCCGAAAGCAGCTCGTCCAGCAGAAACAGTACCGGCACAGGCCCGTGCGTCAGGTCTGAAACCAGCTTGACCCGGTAAATCTCCGCGTAAAACCGCGATACGCCGCCCGAAAGCGAATCGAGAATGCAGATGGACGCAGCTACCGTGAGCGGCGAAAGCCGGAGTCGCGTAGCCCGGACCGGCGCGCCAGCTTGCGCCAGCACCGCATTCGCGCCCACGCTGCGGATGAACGTGCTTTTCCCGGCCATATTCGGCCCGCTCAGGATAATGAGTTGCAGCCCGCCGCCGAGCTTCAGGTCGTTGCGCACGGCCTTGGACACGGGCAGCAGCGGATGCGCCAGTCCCTCGGCGTCAAACAGCGCACCCGTGCCTGCCTGATCAAATTCGGGAAACACATCCTCAGGATGCTCGTAGGCATAGGCGGACAGCGCGGTCAGCGCTTCCAACTGGCCCACGGCCGCCAGCCAGCCGCGAATCTGCGGTCCAAACTTCTCTTGCCAGCGCTCGGCCACAAACACCAGTTGCACGCACCAGTAGATAAAAATGTCCAGCGGCCTGAGCGCCAGGTTGCGCCGCGATTTGATGATTTCGACGGTGCGGGCTAACTTCCGAATCGCAGCCGATGACGCAATTCCATCGCGCCCGATCCCTTCCCGGCGAAGACCCGCTTGTATCTCGGTCAGCTTTGGAGAAGAAAACTGCTCCTGCTCAAAATGCGCCAGAACCTCCGCCAGCAGTTCCAGATCTCCGGTAGCCTTCTCGATTCGGTCGGCAGCTTCTTCAAAGCGCGCATGCAGCCGGTGGGCCCATGCCAGGTTCAGCACCGACACGGCCAGGGCGTACGCACCCAGGCCCCAAACCGCCCAGCCTACAATGCCTGCAACCCACAGAATCCCCAGCACTGTGGTGACAATGCGCGTTGCCTGCGACGGGAAAAATGGACCGCGCTCACCCCACTTCGCAAGCGCTTCAGGCTGCACGCCCAGGCGCACCGTTTCACCCAAAGAGAAAAGTTGCTCGCGAAAACGGACACGGCCCCTCAGATCGCGAATAGCCTCCTGCCGGAGAAGAACTTCGTCTACTGGCGCCGCGGCCTGCAGCCAAGCGGCCAGCGTCTCCTCGCCTGCGCGAGTGCGCGCGGTGCACAGCAGCTCAAATAAAGAGGCTTTGCCGAAAAGGTCAAGATCGCGAGCATATGGATGCAGCGGATCAAGAAATCGGTCGCCGGTTTCCCCGGTGCCGGCCCACTCGTCGTTCAAGCGGGCCAATCCGCGCTGGTAGAAGTGGATGGAGCGCGACCGAATGCACAACCGCCGAATCAGTTTCTCCTGCATCACAGCGAGCACGATAAAAACGACGACTGGAATCGCCAGAAACTCAATGAATGCGGAGTAGCGCAGCAGAACAAGCGCGGCAATCAGCGTCAGCGCGGCAACCACGAGCTTGGCGAATCCCAGCCGCTTCTCGCGACCCTGTTCTGCGCTCTGCTCCCGCTCAAGCTCATGCAATCGATGGGTGTACACCCCGACGGGAGTCTCCTGATGGCCTGCATCCATGCCTCAAGATTACAGCGTTGACAGCGAAGATTCGAAAGAGCTATGCCTTGGGAGCCGGATCGGCCGCAAGACCGGCCCGTGCGTCGCGTCCACCGGTTACGCTCTTGTGATGGCGCACATCCGCGCCCTGCACCCAGAAGATCACGTCTTCGGCGATGTTGGTGGCGTGGTCGGCGACGCGCTCCAGGCTGCGGCTGATCATCAGCGCGTTCAGCGCCTGCGGCGCCAGGTGGCTCTCTTCCTCCATTACCTTGGTGAGCGACTTGTATGCCGCGCGATTCATCGCATCCACGGCGTCGTCCATGGTGAGCACCGTCCGCGCCATGTCGGCGTCGGCTTCAATGAACGACTGCAGGCTGCGGCGCACCATGTCCGCGGCCAGCGCCGCCATTCTGAAAATGTCCACGGGCAGATCGGCCACCGCCATCTGCTCCATATTGCGTACGCGATCGCTGATGCTCTTGGCCGCATCGCCCACGCGCTCCAGGTCGGCGTTGATCTTGATGACCGCCAGAATGAAGCGCAGGTCGATGGCCATGGGCTGCTCCATCGCCAGCAGATCCAGCGC
>PMWR01000627.1 GCA_003166055.1 Acidobacteriaceae bacterium | reverse complement strand
TGCACGGACATATGCTTCCGTGGTCGGCGAGTCCGGCAGAGGAGTCTGCGAATTTTCAACAGAAGGCGGATGCGTGGCGAGCCCTTGCCACCAAGCCGGAGGTTTCCGAGGAAGTTTACAAGGATCGCCTGCTGGCCGAGGATGCTTTGAAGAGCAGGGACTTGAGTGGCGCTGCAACCCATTACGAGGCGGGAGTCGCCTCTGATCCGACCTGGGCGCAGGGTTGGTACAACGTCGCGCTGGTATATGCGGAACTCAACGACTACCTTGACGCCGCAGATTGCATGAAACGTTACATAATCCTCCTCCCCAATGCGCCAGATGCCCGCGCCGCAAAGGACAACATCATTTTGTGGGAAGCAAAGGCCTCGTCAGCGGCCCAAGCCGACTCAGCGCCGCCAGCACGACCGCCAAAGCGACATTAGACGTGGCGCCTCATCGTCTCTAGCCAATCTGAGCCTGCCCCTCCGGACCGCGTTGTGATTCCGGCAATGGGGGGCACTGGGAGCTTGCCTAGTCGCCTGCCGGTCGATCACCCGCCTTCAGCCGGGGTGCGATTGCTGCTGCGGCGGCGACAATCAGGATCGGGAAGCATTGGAGCGTGTAGCGGGGCTCGGCGTTTTCCATGGTGCCGAGCAGCAGGAAGCGCATGACCAGGTAGGCGCCCACCATCCATGCCCAGGGGACGCGTCCGCGCAGGAATCCCCAGGCGGCCAGGGCCACGTATCCCAGGTTGATCAGGCCCAGGAGCGAGGAGAGCGCGGTCTGAACGGGGCGGTCGCTCCAGCTCCACCAGTAAATATCCAGATAAAACGCCTCGGTTCTGGGGCGCAGCAGCATATCGGCCACGCGCATCAGTGGAACCGTAACGCAGTAACGGAACGGATGAGAATGGATGCGTTCAGCGGCCAGGGCGGCAAAGCGGGCGTCTAGCTCGGGCGAGATGCCTTTTGTCTGGTTGTATTCATCGAGGAGCAGGCGGGTCTGTTCGCGCTGCTTGGGCGAGTCGAAGGCGCGCGCGGGGATGTCGTCGATATCGATGGTCTCGGAGCCGACTTTCCAGAAGATGTTGGCGGTGGAGAGGAACTCCGTGGACCAAGTACGCATCCAGCGATAGAAACCGTAGTTGACGCGTTCGCCGGGATCGTTGACGTGGCGGGGAGCGAGCGGCTGAAAGAGATGAAAATCGGTCCAGTTGCGGACGGTCCAGGGGACGAGCGGGGCGATGGAGACTACGCAAAAGAGCAGGGCGGAGGCGATTTGGATTCGGAGGGCCGGCCAGGTCAGGGGCTGCCGCTTCCGGACGAAGTTGCGGATGGTGTATCCCATGAGGCCCAGGCCGAGGGCGGCGGGCAGGAGCGCGCCGTCAGGGCGGATGATCATGGCCAGGGCTGAGGCGCAACCGGCGAGTACAAGTGCCCAGAGGTCGCGGCTGCCCGCCTCGGCGGCGGCAAGAGCGCGGCCGGCCGCATAGATTCCCAGCGAGACGGCGAAGATGGAGAGGCTCTCGGTCATTGCAATGCCGGTTTCGACCGCGGTGAATGGGCAAAGCATAGCCAGAGCGAGAGCGACCTCGGCGGCTCGCGGGGAAAGGAACCGCCGGGCGAAGGAGGCCAGGAGCAGGCCGCCGATCAGGTCGGCGATGGCCTGGATGACGAGAACTGCATTCAACCATGCGGCGGGCCAGATTTTGGCGAAGAGCAGCTCAATGGTGGCGAGAAAGATGGGATAGCCGGGGAGGCGAAAGAGGCTGGGGGTGAGGTCGTCCCCGTCCGCGATGCCGTAGATGCCGCGATGGAGGAGGTTGTGGCCGAGCTCGAGGTAGACGCCGGAGTCATCGTCCTGGGGGCGCGGGAAGACGATGAAGATCAGCCGCAGCAGTACGCCTGCGGAGACGAACAGAATCCAGCGCTTCCGTGACGGAGAAAGGCTCATTCACTGGAACTATAAACGGCCCAGGCCAGTTTTTCGCAGCCAGGGCCATCCTTTAATTGACGATGGAGCCGATTCCGGTTACGAAGCGGTTGCTGCCTCGCCCGGGTTCACCAGGTCGCGAAGCTCCTTGGATGGTTTGAAGTAGGGCACGCGTTTGGCCGGGACCTCCACGCGCTCACCGGTCTTGGGGTTGCGCCCGATGCGGGGATTGCGCTGGCGGATGCGAAAAGACCCAAAGCCGCGAATCTCAATCTTGTCACCGCTCTGCAGAGCACCGATCACGGAACCAAAGATGGTCTCAACGATGACCTCACCATCGCGGCGCGTCAGGTCGCCCAAATGGGTCACCTTCTCCACCAGGTCTGCCTTTGTCATTTCCTTTAGACCCTCCGCTCACAGCATAACCGGATTCTGCCTGCGAATGCGTGAAAAAGAATCTCTCATTGCGGATTTAAGGCCTTTCCAATCAGACCTCTCACGGGAAAATGCCCCCAGCGCCGATTGGCTGGGTCAAATTCGCCGCCGGCGTATATGATGTCCTGAGTCTCCCGGAAGCGATTTGGGACTCGAATCCCGGCCGATTCCGGAGCTATGCGAGGGGTTGGAGGGGTTGGTTGCCGGCGTGACGCAGCATCCGCAATACAGCATCGTAATTCCGGCCTACAACGAGAGCGCCCGCATCCTCAGGACGCTCCGATCCGTTCTGTCGTATGTTCGGGCGAGAGGCTGGACCACGGAGATCATTGTGGTCAACGACGGCTCGCGGGATGCGACCGCCGAGGTGGTGAGGGAGTTTGCGCGCAATGCGCCGGAGGTCCGGCTGGTTGAAAACCCCGGCAATCACGGCAAAGGCTACAGCGTGCGCAACGGCATTCTGCAGGCCCTCGGAGAAGTGGTCATGTTCACCGACTCCGACCTGTCGGCGCCGATCGAGGAGGCGGAGTTGCTGTTTTCCGCTATCGCCGCCGGTGCGGATATCGCCATCGGTTCGCGATGGCTGGAGCGGGGCCGTCAGACCCACCGCCAGCCGCTTTACCGGCAGTTTTTCGGCCGCTGCTTCAACGCCGTTACACGCGCCGTGATGGGGCTCAGGTTCGCCGATACGCAGTGCGGATTCAAGGCCTTCACCCGTGACGCCGCGCAAACCGTTTTTCAATTGCAGACCATCGAGGGCTGGGGATTCGATCCGGAGATTCTGTTCATCGCTGTCAAGCGCGGCTACCGCGTGGTGGAGGTTCCGGTGAGCTGGGCACACGACGAGCGCACCCGCATGAGCTACCTGAAAGACGGCATGAGGATGCTTGAGGACATTGGCACCATCCGCTGGAATGCACTGCGCGGACGCTATAGCAAGAAGATCGAAGGCGTCCGAAGCGCGTCGCAGACGAGGTAGCCGGCCATGGAGCATGTCGAACGGGTGCGCGTCTCCGCCGGAGCCATTTTCTTTCTGCTGGTGGCGTTGTTGTTGTGGCGGCGCTGGCGAAAGCGGTGAGTGTCCTTGACCCCGCACTTGCTCAAAAATGCCCTGTTTCAGGTTCAAAACCCCGGTTCTTCCGCAAAGGGGGTATACGTAACTTCTTTGTTTTCTTAGGGCGTCAAATTGTTTTTCGGCTAAGTTGTTTGTTTTCATAGAAACCGGGAGGGGGGGGTAGGGGGGGGGTAAGCAGTTTCTTTGCCTTATATTCGCCTTTTGCACCGCACAAAAGCGCCCCCAAACTCTCCGATTTTGGATCGCCGGTTTGTGGCTTCGCATTCACAATTTCAATTGTGCGCGTTCGGAAGCTAATTATCGGCAAAAACACCTGAGGAAAATGCGATGGGGAGACGCGGGATTCGCTGCGAGGTGCGCGCAGGGGCGTTCATTGGGGGAATTTGTAATGCAAATGAATTACAAGTGGGAGGCCATTTGGGGCAAGTTACATGAGGCCTACGAAATCTAGCTTGGCAAGTGCATTGGCGGTTTGGCGCAAGGCGAGATGCATCTGCTTGCCGGTTCACAGAAGGTATTGACTCCGGGTGACTTCCGAGTTGGCGACGACACACCAGCGATGCCGCCAAAGGTCGTACTGCTAAAGTCATGCCATGCATTCTGAGATTATTTACATCCCAGTGTTGGGCGAGGGCACCTCGGTCTGGAGGCCCGTCGCGGCGGAGCGATTACACGATGGAGCCTTTCGCGTTTTGGGCAATATGCCGGACGATGAAGAGTGGGCATTCAAACCCGGAGAACTGGTCGATGTCAGACAACATGTATTCTCCGGTGGAGAGAGCGGGTTGGTAGCGGACCGTCTGGTAATTGAAGAATGCACCTGCGTCGCACTCGCTTCAGACGAGCTGAGGATAATCTGCAACGCCCTGAACGAAGTCTGCAATGGAGTAGGGTTGGGCGACGAGTTCGAGACCCGGACAGGCAGCACCGTCGATATCTCTCGCAACTTGCTTGCACGCCTATCAGCAATTGAGAAGAGCTGAAATCATCCAACCGAGCGAACCGCCTAACCGGACAGAACTCGAAAATCGGCGTTAAGTCCGAGTGCGTGCTTCCTTCTTTCGATCCAAAACCGAGTCGACGATGGTTGCTGCTTGATCCGCAAGTTCCACCTTCCCCAACAGCTCCGTAAGTTTCTCGCGATCCTCGCGCTGCACAGCCCGATCCCACTCCCCCATAAGACCGGAGACGAAAAGGCGTTCGTTGACTGTCATCGCCGAATACTCACTCATCGCATCATGTTCTCACGCCTTGGGTGTATCACCGCCTATGGGGAAGTTTTGGCCGCTGGCTGGATCATGGTGATCGGGCTCATTTGAAACTTCCCAATCGGCGACCACACGCTCGCTAGAGCGGACTCGGGAACAATGACGGGCGTCGTGGTGTCTAAGACGAGTAGGTTCAGTCACTTCCTCCGAAACGATTTTGGAGTCGAGCGGCCCTCTCTTAGAAGGCCGCTTCGACGGAACAACCTGACGAGGAGCATAATCTGTCCATACTCTTTCGATCGGCAAGAATGGCGGGCACGAAGCTTATCGCGATTTCATTCCTGCTGGCGGCCTGTTCCGCTGCCGCAGAGATCAATCCCTGTTCTGTCCCGTATTCCGCCTCGCAAGTACAACTCGTCGTCAAAGTTGATTCCGATCGTACGGCGTTTGAGCAGGGCGAGATTATTTCGCTCTCACTTTCCTTCAGCACTAGAACGCAGGACCGCTTCTGGATGCAAAAGGAGCGCTACAACGACATCGGCCGCTCACGGTTTGAACGATATTGCGTGGTCCCCGAAGCCTCCGATCCGCTCCACGACTATGTTCAATGGCATGGCGGAGGCGGAAGCGACCTTGAGCCGGAGCCGCTCAGGCCGAATTCCATCGTGATTCACGCAGATCTGAACGCGTACCTCAATCTGCCGCCGGGACACTATCGCCTCTTTGTGATCAGCGATCGGGTGATGCCGAGGCCTGTCCCAGTGAAGCAGACGAATGACACTGTGATGACCTTCAAGAGCGAGACCACACGCTCGAATACCGTGGATTTCGACGTGAAGCCGGTGTCGCCAGAGTGGCAGGCCAACCAGTTGAAGGGCCTCTTCCAGATACTGAGCGGCAACTCCTCAGTGGAGCTGCGGCTCAGTGCGGCCCACCGGCTTCGTTTTCTCAACTCAAAGGAGTCGGACGTGGCATTGGCGCGGCTGTTCACTGGAAGAGATTGGTACGATCCCGTGTCGGAAGAACTTTTTTTCGGGCTTTACGGATCGCCCCACCGACAACTTGTTCTGCACTCTCTTGAGGAGCAAGTCGCGGCACCGGAACATGCCATCGGCGAGGATTTTCTGATCGACATGGTCTGGCTCGGGATCGACTCGGACGCCGAGTGGTCGCAGTCTGATTCTGCGACCGACCCGAATCACGGACGCAATTCCGATGAGTTCAGCGAGAAGCGCAAAGACCATGAACTTGAGATGCTGAAGGTGGAATGCCGCAGGCTGCTCGCAGCGCTTCCGGCCAAGACGGGACCGGCGCGCGCCCTCTCTGCACTCGGCGTGTTGATTATCGAAGCCGACGACGCGGAGTTCGTTTCAAGAGCGCGTTCGGTTCTCATCGCATCCTGGGATGATCTGCCTCTGAAAAGCCAGCAGGAGGTCGTTGCGAACCGATGGTCGCTCGTCGACGTGCCGGCGATGCTGCCGATCCTGATTCGGATGGCAGGCGGCCCGGTTTCCGCAGCACACACATGGGCCGCAACCGTTCGCGACGCTGTACTTAGCCATATCAATCAGCTTGACCCACCAACGGCGCGCCGAATGATCCTGAACGAACTCCAGGCGAGCCACGGGGGGCCTACGGTCGAACTTCTCGGCCTTCTCCAACCTGAGGACCGCACTGCGGCACTTCAACCAGCCGTCGAGCGCATCATACGGGGCCCGGTCTCGAAAGACCGGTTGGAGCGGGAGTTTGAGCAGAGAAGCGATTTTGCGCTTATCGGCCAGTTCGGCGATACGAGTATTCTGCCGCAGATGAAGCAGGTCTTTGAAAGGCGCGGTGGCGACATTGAATGTTGGCAGCTGAACTCTATCCTGCAGTACTTTCTTCGAGTAGCCCAGGAGTATGGAGCTGCGCAGGTCGCGATGCTGCAAGAGAGAAAAACAGGCACGGTGGATTGCCGCGGCAGTATCTTCCTTTCCCTCGACGAATTGCCTCCGGCACTCCAACCGGTGGCGGTTCGTGCGCTTGACAACCACAATCCGGCGATCATGGCGGATGCCGCCCAGTCGCTTGGCTATTGGGGCTCAGCCGAAGCAGAGGCGGCTTTATGGGCGCGCCTAGAGCGCTTTCATCGCGACTGGACCCACCGCCAAAAGCAACATGAGTTGGGCACAGCCCCTAGCCCGCCAGGCTTCTACGGTACCGCTGAACAGAATCTCATCACAGCGCTCGCCGGGGGCACAAACTGGCTCTGCACACCACAGAAGCTCGCGCGTCTCAAAGAGCTTGCGGTGAGCGAAAATCAGCGCGCTCAGGTTCAGGACTGGCTCGACGAATGGAACGAGGGCCCTCTCAAGGTCACGCCTAATTGGATGGAGGAGGATTCTGTCGAATTCTCTCTGCTGGCTTCGTCCGCATTGACAGAAGCGCAGATGAGAACCAAGCTTGCGGAGTTCCCTCAGGGGACGCGGATTTTGTGGCAGGTCTGGCAACCCGGCTATATCTCGTCAACCATCACCATGAAGAGGCAGGAGGCAGAGTACGATGCGATGCGCGCTGTCGCGGCGGAGCACGGTGTCCTTTTGGTGGAATCCGTCTCGCCATGAACTGCCATCCGCTTGCAGGTAATCTGTCACAGCAGATGAAAGTTTACGGTGTTCCGAAGTCGCGACTTGTTCAGTTCGGTGTTGCTCCGGTCGGATGACCCGCAACGATGACCCTTGCCTGAGTTTCGCCAGCCGGGGAGTCCTAGCCGGCAATTAGGGCTGATTAAGTACGAAGCCAGATCCCCAAGCCTGGGGATCAAGCCAAATCCGCCCGTGAAGAACCCGCGTGAGCGCGCCCCCTATCGTCTGCAATCGTGGACTCCTCCTGTATCACCGCCAATCCGGAAATTGCTGCTTGAATACTGACGGTTTGGTGGCGATACATCCAGCGTCATGCGGCTCCTGGGGATGTGGTTCGCGGGTTGGCATCCTTATCCTCAAGAAGAGAATCCTCTGGAATGACCGGCTTGCAGGGTGGTAGGGTGAAAGCGAATCCACTGGAGACCGAATGCACTCTCTTGCTCGCCGCATTTCTGCCGGTCTGATCCATCTTGGTGTGTTGTCTTTCGTCGTTCTTCCTTGTGCGCTGGTGTGTGTCTCGTTTGCCGGGCCCGTGCTCCAGGCCCAGGTCTTCGACGNNGGAGACGACCCCGCCTATGCACAGCCTGGTTTTGACGACTCGCACTGGCTGCGCTTCGATGCCTTCCAATCGGTAAAGACGGTTTTGCCCAACAGCCGTCCCGAGGTTCTCTGGTACCGGATGCACGTCAAGGTCGCGCCCAGCGACAAAGGCCTGGCGTTGGAAGAGTGGAACATCGCCAGCGCCTTTGAGGTTTACGTCAACGGCCAGCGACTCCTGGAAAACGGACATGTGGCGCCCTTTGTGGCCTACACCTATGGGGCCAGACTGCTCAAGCTAATCCCGGCGGAGCAGATTGCGACGGGCTCTCTGGTGATTGCGCTGCGGGTTCATATCTCCCGATACGAGTGGGACAATACCGATCCCGGTTTTTATGCCACCAATCTCATTCTGGGCCAGGAAACCGCTCTCCACGATCACATGTGGCTCATCGTGGTCGGCCAGAATGCGGGAGACTGGGTAACCGACCTGATCGGCCTTGGGCTGGGCATTGTGGCGCTGGCGTTGTTCAGCGCGCAAAGAGACCATAAGGAGTATCTCTGGATTTTTCTGCAGTTTTTCGTCACTGGCTGCGGAATTCCTCTTACCTTTTACGAGTACTTCCACAACGTGCCGGCCAATTGGGACCTGCTCCGGCAGCCTTTTTCAATTGCCAGCTCGCTTTTCGTCATCCTGATGTATTTTGCATTCCTGCGCCTGCGCTTTGGCTGGTGGATCCGGATCTTTGTGGGGGTCGCTGCCGCCGGCCAATTGTTGTCTTTGATCGGACAGAGGCAAGGCAGCCTCTCCATTGTCGCGACGGTTCTTGCCCTGGTCCCGCTGCTGTTTCTTATCGCGGGAGTGATTCCGGTCTTGCTGGTGATTTACTGGCGGCGCGGCAACCGCGAAGCGGGCATCCTGCTGATTCCAGTTACTCTGCAAAGTCTCAGCTACTACGCGCAGATCGTCATTTTCTTTCTGTTGCAGCTTCCAGCCCTGGCACCGGCGATGACGCGGGCAGGCAACGTTCTCTTCAACTATCCCGCCGGGCCGTTTCAACTTACTCTTTTTCAAATCACAGAATTGTCGTACCAGCTCTCGCTGGCCATCATCATGGTGCTGCGCTCCACGCGCATCAGCCGCCAGCAGGCGCTGCTGGAGGGCGAGATGGCCGCGGCGCGCGAGGTGCAGCAGGTGATTTTGCCGGAGCAGATTGAGGCGGTTCCCGGATTCACCGTCGATACCGCCTATCAGCCGGCCCAGCAGGTGGGCGGCGACTTTTTCCAGATTCTCCCGGCTGGCGACGGAGGCATGCTGGTGGTGGTGGGGGATGTGGCCGGCAAGGGATTGCCCGCGGCCATGCTGGTTTCCGTTCTTGTCGGGGCCATTCGCGGCGTGGCTGAGTACACGTCCGATCCCGCTGAACTGCTTTCCAATCTCAACGAACGCCTGGTAGGCCGCGCCGGCGGAAGTATTTCAACGGCCCTGGTTGGGCTGATACGCGCCGACGGCCGCGTCTCAATCGCCAACGCAGGCCACTTGTCGCCCTACCTCGACGGCAGAGAGATCGAGTTGCACGGCGCATTGCCGCTAGGGGTCAAGGCGGGCGCGCAGTACGAGACCAGCCACTTTTTCTTTGCGCCCGGCAGCCGGCTCACCTTTTATTCCGACGGTGTGGTGGAGGCACAAAACCAGAAGGGCGAACTGTTCGGCTTCGAGCGCGGACAGGTGCTATCGACGCAGTCCGCCGCGGCAATCGTTGAAGCGGCAAAGGAATTCGGCCAATCGGACGACATCACGGTGGTGGCGATCGAGCGCGACGCGGCAGTCGCATCGGCGGCGTAGGTTCGCCTGCCGGGGGGGTCAGCAGGCTGTCGCAAGAACATGGCGTGGCGCCGCGTAGTCCAGCAGTTAGCTGCCACGTGTAATGCCGATAGTGATACAATGTATCTACAGGAGGGAGTATGCAGGCACAAGTGCTGAAATGGGGAAACAGCTTGGCTATAAGGATCCCGAAGCCCATAGCGGACGACGCTCGTTTGCAGCTGGGCGACCGGCTGGAGATCGCGGTGGCTGCCGATGGGGTTGTGCAGATACACCGGGCAGGAGAAATCCCAACTCTGGCCCAACTGGTGGCCCAAATCAACCCGGAGAATCGCTATGCAGAGATCCCACTCGGACCGGAGCTTGGAAGGGAAGTCGTCGAATGGTGAGCCAGTACGTTCCGGACACTGGCGACATTGTCTTCCTGGACTTCGATCCCCAGGTTGGCCGGGAACAGGCCAAGCGCAGGCCCGCCCTGGTGTTGACAGATCTCCGCTACAACAGGGCGAGCGGTCTGGCGGTGGTTTGTCCCTTGACCAGCAAAGTCAAACCATACCCCTTCACTTTGCCGATCACCGTTGGGAGCGTGGAAGGGGCCGTGCTAGTCGATCAACTGAAGAGCATGGACTGGGAGGGGCGTGGAGCGGAATTTCACTCCAAAGCTCCGGCAAACATGATCGCCAAAGTCCGCCAATACATTGCAGTTTTGCTGCAGATTCCAATCAGGTAACGGCTGATGGTTGAGGCTTCTAGTCTCCCATCCAATGAATGCGTTCATTTGCGCGATTTGACGGAAGAGGCTACGGCCTGATTTCCACCGCCGTTCCCACCGGAACCAGATTCCATATCTCGTCGATTTCCTCGTCGGTCACGGCGATGCAGCCCAGCGTCCAGTCGTAGGCCCTATGAGTCGAGCGCAGCCACCCCATACCGTTCGGCAGGCCGTGAATCATGATGGCTCCGCCTGGCGTAACTCCCAGCCGGGCGGCATGCTTGCGGTCCTCAGCGTTGGGATAGGAGACATGGAGCGCACGGTGATAATGGCTGTCGGCGTTGCGGGAGTCGATTAAGTAATGTCCCTCCGGCGTTCGCGCGTCCCCTTCGCGTTCCTTGGGCGCAAGCCCTCCCCGCCCCAGCGCCACCTTATAGGTTTTGATGACTTTGCCCGCAGCCAGTAACTCCAGGACATGGTCCTTTTTCAGAATCAATACCGAGTCGGCCTTCCGAGCCGCGGACGGTTCCGGTGTTGGCGCTGAAGCCGCCGCTCCGCGTTGCGCGAGGAAGGCGCCCACGAATATCAAGAAAGGCGCAATTGCGACCACGATTCGGCTGGGTTTCATTGACCCAACTTTACTCCACTGGCTTGAGCAAGAGGCGCCTGAATTCCATCGGGGTAACTATTCTTCTACGCCGTCGCCGCGTTAGCTTCCTGCTGCAAACCGCGCGCCTCAATCTCAAACTCGCGAATCTTATACTTCTGAATCTTGCCGGAGAGTGTTGCCGGAAAATCATCTACGAAACGGATATGCTCGGGGATTTTGTAGTAGGCGATCTGCCCCTGGCACCAATGGCGAATCTCTTCCTCAGTGGCCTCGACGCCGGGACGCAGCCGCACCCATGCCGCCACAATCTCGCCAAGGCGCGCATTGGGAATGCCGACCACCTGCGCCTCGTCNNGAGCGGCCGGTCAGGTGAATGCAGCCATCGGCGTGCATGATGCCCAGGTCGCCGGTGTGCAGCCAGCCGTCGGGGTGAATCACCGTCGCTGTGCCTTCGGGGTCGCCGTCGTAGCCCTTCATCACCGCGTAGCCGCGTGCGCATACCTCGCCCTGTTCGCCCACCGGCAGCGTCTCGCCGGTCACGGTGGACACAATGCGAATCTCCGTTTGAGGCATGGCGCGGCCCACCGTCTTCACGCGAATCTCNNTCGAAAAATCGGGAAGCGCCATCTCGGCCACGTACATTGCGGGGACGCCGTAGACGGAGGTTGCGCGCTCGTCGTGGATGGTCTTCAGCGTGGCCCGTGGATCGAAGGTCCAGTTGGGCAACAGGATCGCCGCTCCGGTATTCACCGCCGTCATGGTCCCGATCACGCAACCGTAGCAATGAAACAGCGGCACCGGCAGGCAGATCCGGTCCTGTTCCGTATAGTGGAATCCATGGGCCAGGAATTGCCCGTTGTTCACAATGTTGTGGTGGGTCAGCAT
>PMWR01000573.1 GCA_003166055.1 Acidobacteriaceae bacterium | reverse complement strand
CGCCAGCGACTCACTCCAAACGGCCCTATCGAAACCGCCCCGGTCGGGAAACTGCGCCGAATCTCGCCTCAACCACCGGGGCGGTCCCGATAGGGATCTATCGTTTTTCGGGACTAATCCAGGCTAAAGAATTACAACTTTCCTGCAAGTGAGTAATCTGGCTGGTCAAGAGCCATCCTGCCGGGGCCGGACGGGCTGGTTCGCCGCATTGTGAAACGGTGATTTCCACTCAATGTAGCGCCAGGGGCCTCTGCTGGAGAGCGTCTGACATCAATATGGAACAGAGGAATTGCCAGTGGAGAGTTCTTACGGGCCTCTCCACAGATCGTTCGCTACTTCGTGATGAAGGCTAGCAGATCGGTGTTGATCGTCTCCGCGTGCGTGGTGGGCATGCCGTGCGGGAAGTCCTTGTAGGTTTTGAGCGTTCCATTCTTCAGCAGATTTGCCGACAGGGGCCCGGCATCGGCGTAGGGAACGATCTGATCGTCCTCGCTGTGCATGACCAGCACTGGAACAGTGATCTTCTTGAGGTCGTCGGTGAAATCGGTCTGTGAAAAGGCGACGATGCCGTCGTAATGCGCCTTTGCCCCGCCCATCATTCCCTGGCGCCACCAATTCTGGATTACCGCCTCAGAGGACTTCGCGCCCGGACGATTGTAGCCATAGAAGGGGCCCGAAGCGACATCACGATAGAACTGCGTCCGGTTCGCTGCAAGCTGAGTCTGAAGATCGTCGAAGACCTCCTTGGGCAGGCCACCAGGGTTGGCTGCCGTTTTCACCATCAATGGCGGCACCGCGCAGAGAATTGCCGCTTTCGTCACGCGGCTCTCTCCATGTCGGGCCAGATAACGCACTACCTCGCCGCCGCCAGTTGAATGGCCGACGTGTATGGCATTGTTCAGATCGAGATGCGCAGTTAGCGCCGCAAGATCGTCGGCGTAATGATCCATATCGTGGCCTTCACCTGTCTGGGTCGAGCGCCCGTGGCCGCGCCGGTCATGCGCGATCACGCGATAGCCGTGATTGAGGAAGAACAGCATCTGCGCGTCCCAGTCGTCTGCCGAAAGCGGCCAACCGTGGCTGAACACGATTGGTTGACCGTTGCCCCAGTCTTTGTAATAAATCTGCGCCCCATCTTTCACCGTGATCATGTCCATGCAATTCTCCTTTGAGTGCTGGTCATTGGAAATTCGATTGAAGGTTGCCGCAGTCGCAGAGCACGACAGTGCGAGTGCTGCACTGGAAGCCGCGGTCGCAACAACGAATTCGCGGCGGCTCATTCGGTGCAAAGAGGCGTTCGTGTGGCTCATAGCTTACCTTTCGCACGGCATGTATGAACTACAAACCGACCTTTGATCGCCCGAAAACGAACCGGGGCGCATTTTGCAGAACACACCGATCTGCCGAGTAGCAAGGGAGCCGAAGATAGCCTGACTGCGTTGTTTCGATCACTTACCTGGGAACTACGGGCATACCCTCAGCTAATGCCTCGTGAGTCGTCGGATTTCCCCCGATCGCCTCCACAGTGGACTTGCTGTTCTTGAGGGTCTCCATGAGCGACGCAGGGCCCAAGAAGGGGCGTCCACCGATATGCCACCCGTCTTTGTGTAATTCCTCGATCAGGACCCAAACAACTTCTCGAAAGGCCTCGGAACCTTCAAATCGGACCATCACGTCACTAATGGCGGCGGCCATCTCGTGTTTCTGTTGAGTTGTAAAGACACCTTCAACGAGCTTGATATTTACAAAGGGCATGACACTCTCCTTTTCGTTTTTCGTTATTCCTGCTCCAAATCAAACCCCCTGATACACGAGCGTAAGAAATGCATTCGGGGTCATGAATAAGTTGCCCCACTCCGTGTCATAGCGTGAGCTGGGCCTGGCCGCGATAACTTCGGTGAGGGTCCGACCCTGTTTCTTGAGCGCAGCCACCTTGTCACGGATCTCAACCAGCACGTCTCGAAACAGGACAAGGTCGGCCCTTCCGCCAACCGCCCCGTGCCCGGAGATGACGATGGTCTTATCCGTAGCCATTGCAAGGTTCGCCTCCGCCGCCCGGATCTGTCCGTCGATGCTACCGCCCGTCGAGTAGTCGATGAAGGGGTAATCTCGGTTCCAAAAAGTGTCGCCTACATGAAGGATGTCGGCCTCTGCAAAGTACACGGAGATGTCGGAATCCGTATGCGCAGACGCATAGTGCTTGAGAACAAGAGTTGTGCCATTGGCGTGCAATGAGTAGTCGTCCGTGAAGACAGTTGAGGGAATTGCACCCGCCGGCGCGGCGGAGAAAGTGTGCTTCCAGCCTTCGACGCGAGTGTCCACCAGAAGGCGTTTGCGGGTGTTCTCGTGCGCCAAGACGCTGGCTCCGGCTTCATGAAGCCACTCGTTGCCACCGGTGTGATCGAAGTGCCAGTGAGTGTTGATCAATTGCTTGATCGGATCTGAATTGATGCTCGCCAGAGCTGCGGAGACGTTCGGGCGCGCAGTGACAATCTCCGCGTCCACTACAAGTTTTCCGTCGGGCCCCGTAAGAACAGCAATATTTCCACCTGGACCCAAAAGAACGCTGACGTTCCGGCGCAAGGGTTGGACCGAAATCTTAGCAGTGGCAGATTCCCTGAGGGCATCCCCAACGAGATCGCCCGTCTGGGCGAACAGGCTTCTTGGCATTAAGCAAACCGCGCCAACCGAAAGACTTCCTGCAACGAGAAACTGGCGGCGCGAGATTTCGAGTTGTGGTCTGGTCGTCATAGATAGCTTCCTTCCCGGGTACGTATCCATTTGCTTCTGTGCAGTTCAACGATGGCTGCTTTCCGATCCGCATTCTGTTCATCGCATGAGAATGTTGAAAGAAGCAACACTCTCCGGCGCGTGATTCACGCGCCGCTACTTTGCTGCCTGCGCCGCCAAAGACTCTACCACGGCAATATTCTTCAGCAGATCCTGTGGAACGCCATGCCGGCTGCCTAAGTAATTAGGACTGTTGTAAGAAAGCCATACCTTCCCGTGGGTGTCATCCCAAACCAGAACCTTCAGTGGCAGGTCGATGGCGATGCTGGGAGCAGCCAGCATAAGGGGCGTGCCGCCTTTTGGATTGCCGAAGATCAACAGCTTGGTGGGGGGCATCTTCATGCCCACCTTATCCGCCTCTCCGCTGTGGTCAATCAGAGCGAATAGAGTGACTCGCTTCGACTGAAGGAGAGCTTTGAGTCTTTCTACTGTCTCGTCAACCGTGTGATTACTGAGAATGGTGACGATGCCGTTTTGTTCATTCACTCTCTTATCCTCCGCCA
Organism: Acidobacteriaceae bacterium; assembly: GCA_003166055.1. The sequence goes on along the minus strand of PMWR01000573.1, from coordinate 2,813 downwards.
CCGATGGTAAAACAAGAACAGTCAGCAGCGCTGCAAATTGCCACAATTTCACGACATGCCTCCTTCGGCCTTTCACTATTGCATTGGTCGCAGCCGCGTGCCTGGCGGTCACTGATAGATCATCGCGTAGCCATCTTGCTCCAACTGGGTCAATCGAACCATTGCGTTGACGTTGACCTTGACACCGGGAAGAAGGTTTGCGTTACCCCAACCATTTCCCTTTGCGGTGGCGCCACATAGCTCAAGCCGTACACCCTGCTTTAGCAATCCGTTTAGAATCTCCTTGTACGGATTGCCTGTCGTGACATGTCGGTTCTTGTTGTACGATTCGTCATTCAATATGAGATATGCAGCATCTCCGTGAAAGATGACGACGATCTGGCCCTTCGCGTCCCAGTCGTGAATGTCGTCCGCTAGAAGACGTATGTCTCCAAGAGCAAAGGGCATATCGCCTGCAAACACAGCGTGGCCGAAGTCAATTGCGACGTTGGCTCTCTCAAGCTTTGTGGGAACGTCGATGTGAAGAGGCGGTTTACCTGTCGCGCCTGCATTGTCCTGACCGAAGGCGTTAATGCTGATGCCTAAGCAAAGGACAAACGCCATTGACCACACGTTCCTTAACATGGATCGTCTCCTTGAGTGGATGACCGCAGCGAACTTTGTATCGCTTCGTCACTGCACTAAGACTGAGGCAGGCGGGAAATATCGTCCACACTGAATGCGATAGTTTTCACACTGCATTTTTCTTCAGGCGATGCGATGCAGGTCACCTCGAAGAAAGGCTCTGCGAGATGAGTCCATAGTCAATCTTTGATTCCGAAGTCGATTACGACTTTTCCAACGGAGCCAGACGTAACGAAAGCGAAAGCAGCCTCAATGTCAGCGGTTGAGAAAAGCCGCCCGGCGAGAAGGGGCGTAAGCTTGCCAGCGTCTGCCAGAGCCGCGGCGCGGCGAAGGATTTCGCCGTGATGGACGAAACCTTGCCCCGAGAGCAGAGGCAACAAGGTGAATACGCCAGAGTAGGTGGCTCCGCGAAAAGAGAGAGGGGCCAGAGAATGCGTGCCCCAGCCAAGAATGCTGACAACATGGCCGGTGTACCGCTTCACGGCATGAAAAGATGCATCGAGGGTCGCGCCACCAACGGTATCGTAAATGATGTCGAAGCCAGCTCCCCGCGTGAACTTTACGACATAGTCTTCGACAGACATGGAAATGTAGTCGATGGGAGTCGCGCCAAGTCCCTGGACGATCTCCGCTTTCTGCGGCGAAACGGTGGAGAAGACCTCTGCGCCAAAGGCGCGAGCAATTTGGATGGCAATATGACCGACACCGCCCGCGCCAGCGTGGATGAGAACCCTCTGCCCTTCCCGCACGTTTGCCCGGTCGACCAGTCCCTCCCATGCCGTGATCACGCTGAGTGGTAACGCCGCTGCCTGCCTCATTGTGAGATTCTTCGGCTTGTGCGCGAGGAGATCGGCATCGACAGCGAGCCGCTCAGCGAGTGTGCCCTGCCGTCCCCCCACACCGCCAACCATGCCATAGACCTCATCGCCGACCTCAAATGAGGCGACTCCGGAACCAACCTCTTCGACGATCCCAGCCATATCCAGAGCGAGGACGGCGGGGAGCGGATGTTGGGCATGAGCAGCTTCACCCAGGCGGATTTTCGTATCGAGTGGGTTCACACCGCTGGCATGGATCCTTACTAAGACCTGATTGGCTAGCAATACTGGGATGGGGAACTCGGCCCTGCGAAAGGCCCCACCAGGCTCATCGACGACCCAGACAAAGTTCGTCACATCTACCTCCATGAACTTTCACCTTACAATTGCTGAAGCCAATTCGTTCTGAGAAGTGCTTTGCTATGGTCTCTTTCGGCTCTGTCAAGTCGCTCTTGCGCATCCTGAAGGTCAAAACGAAGGACCTGATTCTTATACAAGAGCTCTGCGACAAGAGTTTTCAAATAAGTTCGCTCGACGCAATGCGCACATGGTTGCTCGGGCACAGACGGCGAGCGGTGTGCCGGCTGAGAGCCGCTAACGGTTTGGTCACGCAAATCCATGACTCCTCCGCCAAGATTTTCAATGGACATCCACTCGCAATAAACTCCTAGCTCAAGCTCGTTTCAAACACATGCCTGAAGGTGTCGCCGGAGTTCCCGTCTGGCGCGGAATAATCGAGATTTTGTGGCGGGGATGGAAAGTCCGGACAGCTCAGCTGTTTGCTTGATCGAACCCTGAAATTGTCTCTGGATCTGCATCACACTTCGTAGGCAGGGCTGAAGCTGGCAAATCGCTCTCTCCACGTGCCATGCGCGCTCCCGTTCCTGAATCTCCGCCCATATGTCAACCCTTTGATCCCTCAATCGGTACGAATCGCCTTCCACTAAGTCATTCATCGAGGTCGCGTTGGCCGCTCGATTCCGGCGCAGGACCATTAACGCAGAGTTGATGGCAATACGCGTCTGCCAGGTAGAGAACTTCGATCTGCCATCAAATCTGCAAACGTGAACAAAGGCCTGAAGACAGGTCGTCTGAAATACATCTTCCGCATCTGCATGATTGTTCGTAATTCTCTGCGCGACAGTCAAAATGAGCTTTCTGTGCCGCGTGATCAATTCCGTAAACGCTTCCCCTTCGCCTGCCTTGGCTGCTATTACCAAGGCAGTGTCATCCGAGTCCGACTTCTGTTGGCCATGCCTCCTGATCGCGTCGGTGAAATTCACTTGGAGTGGTCTCCTTTCTAACTTTGGCTGTCGGCTAAGTGAAGTCCAGTCGAGGACCTCACAGTCTTGCAACGGGCTAATTGCCTAG
>PMWR01000208.1 GCA_003166055.1 Acidobacteriaceae bacterium | reverse complement strand
ACCAGCGCCATCATGTGCCAGCCCATACCCCTGGCCCAGAACTGCGAGGAAACGCCGGTTTGCTTATTGGCCCAGCGCTCTTGTTTCGACTCATCCCATCCGTGATAAAGCAGGCCGGTGGTTTCATCACGGGCATGCTCGTCGATCAACTCGAATTGCCAGGCGATGTCGCGGAATGCTTCCGGCCGATGAAACGTGGACGCATATTCCGCGTAGAAGGGCTCGGCCATATACAACCCATCGAGCCACATCTGGTTTGGATATTTCTGCTTGTGCCAAAACCCGCCGGAGTGGTTGCGCGGCTGGTGAACAAGCTGCTGGTAAACCAGCTCGGCCGCCCTGGCATAATGCGGATCCTGCGTAACGCCGTAAAGGAGCAGAAGCTGGCGGCCCAGCAAAATGTTATCGAGCTGATGTTCCTCGGGCTTCAGCGTCGGAATGGAGCCATCCGGATTAACTAACTGATCGACTGAACTCTTGATGTAGTTGTAATAGCGCGGGTCCGCCGTGTTCAGCCACACGGCATCCATGCCCTCCAGCAGCGTACCCAATTCGTAGTTCCAAGTCGAACGGGTGCTAGCGGGAACAAGGCGTCCCTGCGGCCAGCGGTCGATGGCCAAGCCGGCAACGCGCTCGGACCAGGGCTGCTCTGCCGCATTCGCACCAGAACATGCGCTGACGGTCACTGCAAGAAGCAAGAGCGATCCCGCAAGGCGAAAGACACTTTTCATCTGAACTCCGGATTCATTTCACAAAACACATCAATAGTATGGAATGAATTCCTAAAAAATAGAGGGACTGGATTGCCCAGTCCCTCTGAATGCATGAGACACAACAGTGTTTCAGAAGGTAATGTGCCCCGCCATTTGCCACTGACGCGGGCTGTTTGCCTGGCCGGAAATCACGCCCAGGCTGGGGTTGCCATTGACTGTTTTGCAACTTGGGCAATACTCTCCAGCGACCGACGAGCCGATCGAGCCGTCCGCGGTGCTTGCGGAGCTGCCAAACCAGACGTGGTTGACGGCGTTGAAGACGTTCGCTTCAAAGATGAACTTCACCCTGCCATCCTTCCAGATATCGAAAGTCCGGCGCAGGTCGCCATCAATGTCATAGTTGCCAGGGCCGCGCAGGCCATACGGCGCGGTACGAGCGACATCGCCAAGCACCTCTCCTATGCAAGGGCTTGGCGTTCCGGTTGCCGTGCAGGTTGTGCTGTTGGTGAATGAGCCTGTCTGCACGAAGGCTGCCGGGTTGATGTATTGCATGGAGGACAGTTCGGTTGCAGCGTTGACAGTACCGGCAATACCGTTTCTGGTTGCTCCATGCCCCCATCCGCCGTTTTGGCGCGCGCCGCCGCTGAACGGGTAGAGCGAGTTGGCGCCGGTGTTGTATGCGGGCATGCAAGTACCCTGGCCACTCGTACCTGTGCAGGCGCTCGAGGTAATCGCCAGCGGATTGCCCGCGGCATAGGTAACGATGTCGGAGATGCGCCATCCGCCCACGATGTTACGCACAATGGGATTGCCGCCGCCGATGTGCCCTTTGCCAAAAGGCAGATCGTAGGTGCTGGTGACGACGAGGTTCTGCGGCTGATCCTGCGTGCTGCGCGACCGCTCGATGCGGTCGATGGGCCAGGCCTTGCCGCTGTTGGCGAGGATGCCCGTGGGAATGGCATAGCCGGTGCGGAAGGTTCCGATGTCGTCGATGGTCTTGCTGTAGGTGTAGTTCACCATGAACGTGATGCCGTGGCTGAGGCGCTGCACGATAGAGAGTTGTAGCGCATTGTAGTTGGCATTGCCGACCGAATCGACCTGGTCAGTGACGCCGCTATATTGCGGGAACGCCAACAACGCCTGACTGACCTTGTTGTTGAAGGTGGCATACGGCAAGCCACCCGGCACGTTGGTGGCTGTGGCCGTTGCGCCCAGGACCGCGCTGCCGAGGGACAGGTAGGCCGGATTCAACTGGTTACCCCAATAGCCGCGCGCGACGCCGGTCGGCAGCAGGAAGTGTCCCTGGTTGCCCACATAGCTCAAGGTCGCGGTGATGTCCTTGGTGAGGAGACGCTGGAAGCCGAAGGACCATCCCTCGAAGGTCGGTGTGCGGCCGCCATACTTGGGATCGAGATAGGACACCGTGGAGGAGATCTTATCCGGCGCGGTATACCCGGCCGCATTGGAGTAGTAGGTTGCGTAAGAAGCGTCGTAGATGGGCGGAGCAGAGACCGAATAACCGGTGCCGCCGAAGGCCGAATTGTTGAGGGTGCTGTTGTAGCCGCTGTTGTTCAGGTAGAAGGCAGGGAGCGAGTCACCGGGGCTGGGCGGATTTGGGACCGCCGAGAAGCCGAGTTCCATGCCGGAGGCCGGAAGCGAAGTTGCGCCGCCGGAGGTGCCGCCGCCATGCGCGTAGTAGATGCCGTAGGCCGCGCGAAGGACCGTCTTGCTGCCAATTGCATAGGCCGCGCCCAGGCGTGGGCCCCAGTCCTTGTAATACGTGTTCATGGGGGTTGCGCAGTTGCAACCGTCGGTCCCGCTGCCGGCAAACTGCAGCGCGCCCATATTGCCGGTGACGGGATTGGTCATGGCCGGGTTCATGAAGGAGAAGCGATTCTCCGATTCGCGGAAGGGAGGCATGACATCCCAGCGCAGTCCGGCGTTCACCGTCAGCTTGGGCGTCAGCTTGAAGTCGTCATTCACATACAACGCGAAGGGGTGGTAACGCGAACCGGTCTCCTGGGCGATCGGCGCGTACTCGGTGTAGCTTGACGAATCGACCGCACCCATCAGGAAGCTGGCGTAGGGCATCCCGGTGCCGCTTGTGGCGGCGGCCGATTTGCCGCTCACTGCGGCGGTTTCAGCCACGGCAAAGTTCAGCGTGAGCGGAGTGCTTGCTCCGTAGGCATAGAGATCGTTGAACTCGAGCCATTCGAACTGACCGCCGAAGGTCAGCACGTGCTTGCCGTGGACCCACTGAATGTTGTCCTTCAGGGAATCGGTGTTGGTGCTCTGGATATACTGACCCTGGTTGGGTCCCCACTGTGCCGGAGCGTCTGTTCCGGTGAACTTTACGATCGGGAAGCTGTTCGGCGCCTGTCCGGCCGCGGGTAGGTTGGAAATGCCGGCCTTGGTTGCCGCCCACGCCGGGTTCAGCAGGGTGATGTTGGAGTCGGGCGCATGGTATTGCCCTATTCCATAGTTGAACTGGTTTACCAGGCTCTGGGAGATCAGGTACGTATCGTTGAACAACACAACCCTGGTGATTGGAGCGTAGGTCTTCGAGTAAAGATAGGGCAGAGGACCCACTTGCGTGGTCTGGCTGCCCGCCGGGCCGATCAACCCCTGGCGGCCTGACGCACCGATGATCGAAAACTTGTGCTTGTCCGATAGGTTGACATCCAGGCGGTCCGTCGTCGACCAGTTGTTCAGGCCGTAGTTATACGATCCCTGATAGTTGTTGGTGAGATTCGAATTGAGATAATCCACCCCGGACCAGTACTGCTGGAGATACTTGGCGGTGGGAGACATTTCGCCCTGCGGAATCACATTCATTTTTACCGGACCGGTACCGCAGCCGGCAGAGGTATAGCTTGCACCGCTCAACGGCGTTCGAGAGTAACTGCCGCCGCTCGATACCTGCGACGTGGGATCGAAGATTTCGTTGGTGTAAACGCCTGTCGATCCGATTTCGGAACCAAGCGCGGCCGAGAAGTCGCCGCACAACTCCGCCTGTGTCGGAATGGTTTCAGTCTGCGGCGAGGTGAGGGCGGAGAACCTGAAGCCCATGTAATTGGCGAAGAAAAAGACCTTGTTTTTCCAGATTGGCCCGCCGATGGTCACGCCGTATTCGTTCATGTGCTCCGGCGGTTTGTAGAACTGGCCTTGCTTCGCCGCGATGGCGTAGTTGCTTGGGTACTGGGCCGGGTTGAAGCCCGCTGAATCGAATGCCGTGTTGCGCATGATTTCGTAGAGCGAGCCGTGAAACTGGTTGGTGCCCGACTTGATGGTAAAGTTCTCCACGCCGAGGCCCTGATACTCAGCCGAGTAGGCAGTGGTCTTTACCTGGAACTGATCGACCGCTTCGACCGAAATCGCCGACCAGATGTAACGCGGATCGCCGGCGACCGAAGCGGACTCGAAGGGAAGGCCCTCGATGTACATTTCGCTGGAGCTCGCGTTACCGTTGATGACCATCGGCTCATCGGATTCGTTGTTCTTGACTTCGTTGTTGGTGACGCCGGGCATGAGCAAAGCGGAGTCGGTGGTCCTGCGCTGATCGGTGCTGATTCCATTCGCGCCGCCCATCTCAAGCGGGAGAGATTGATAAACCTGGTTTTCAATCACGGCGCCGAGTGTTGCTTCACCCGTTTCCAGCGCTGGAGGCGTGTCTGTCACGGTGACAGTCTGCGTGGCCGATCCTGGCTGCAACGTCATGTCGAGCGAAAGCACCTGCAAGCCGTCCAGATGGATGTTCTCGCGCACGAGTTTTTCAAAACTGGGAGCGACTACCGTGACGGTATAGTCGCCGGCATCGAGCGGAGCGAGAGTGTACAGGCCGCTCCTGGTAGTGGAACGAACCATCTCGGCCCCCGTTCCCACATTCCGGGCGGTCACCTTGGCGCCAACGACCAAGGCTCCTGTGGAGTCGATGACCGTTCCTTCGATGGTCCCGGTTCCTCCCAACTGAGCGCTTGATCTCATGGGCGCCAACAGGCCGATGACCAGGAATACAAGGCACGTCCACTCCGAGCAGCGAAGGAATCCCCCAGCCAGTCTCCCGGGCGCCTTCAAGAGATTCAAATACGTTCTTGCATCAAATTGCATCTTTGTTGCCTCCATAAAACTGCCTTGCTGCTTTGCCCCATGGATTCTTCGGTGCGGGCTTTCCGCTAAATCTGTCGATAGAGGTCAGACCTCTTTTGAAACCAAAACAGTGTGCTTGATGAATGCCAGGGTTGTCAATAGAGAAAAGAAATTGGCGGTTTATTCCTTAGAAGATAAGCAAAAGAAGCCATTTAGCCGATGAGAAGGAATTGTAGGTCGCGAAGCAAAGGTCAGACCTCATTGAGAGAGCCAGGTGTCAAGCTGTGGAAATCCTGTCGCGCAGATGCCCCAACCCGAACCGGGGCAAGTCCCGGCGCGAAGGCGATGCCTGCGGAAGAATCCGGGGCAATGTGCTCGGCCGATTGAAGAGACACCCTGAAAGGAGCTGCAGCCGTGAAACGCGGAGTTTGCGCGATGGAGAGCAGGCACAGGGGAAGGTCACGCAGCGGAAACGGGAGGCCACTCAGTGCATGGGGCCGCCAAGCGATGGGCGCAACTCATTATCCTGAATCGGGAGGCCGGACTTCCCGCGGGTGCTTCGGGGCTTGACCGCGCTCTTTGCCGTCTTCCGACCCACGGTGCGCTCCGAGCTCTGCGCGGTCTGTGCCATGCGCAAGTGCTTCTCCATGAGAATCCGCGCTTCCTCGGGTTTCCGCGCGCGGATGGCACGGTAGATCTCACGATGCATCTCAGCGGATTCGCGAAGATCTACCGAGTGTTCCACGGTCTTGCGCCGAAAGTCGTAGAGCGCCGAAGCGATGGTTTCCATGAGAACAGACAGAATCGGGTTTCCCGACGCCTGCGAAATAATGCGATGAAAGAGAACGTCGTGGATGAGGTAATCGGCGGGGGCATCGACGGCGGCAAACATCTCTCCAACCTCTTCGGCGAGCGCCGTGTGGTGCTCTTCCCTTCCGCGCTCGGCGGCGAATGCGGCGAGATGGCCTTCCAGAATCAAGCGCGCCTCAAACATCTGCCAGGACTGAAAACCGTGGAGCGCACCCATGAAACTCAGGTACGCCTTGCCGAATTCAGGCGGCCCGTCCGCGACGAAGGTACCGACGCCGTGCCGCACTTTCATGATGCCCATCGTCGCCATATACCCGATTCCTGCTCGAAGACTGGCGCGGCTTATCTTGAGAGTGCGCGCAAACTCGCGCTCCGGCGGTATTTTGTCGCCGGGCTTCAGCGTTCCATTCTCAATGAGCGAGCGGATGTGGTTAACCACGTCCATTGTCCGATGAGTGTCGGGTTGTTCCTGCCCCGTCTTGGTCATGTTGTGTCAACACCCTTTGTTTCCCTGAAAAGAGGGCCAAAATGAGGTTAGCACCGAACGGCTGTCCCTGCCTGGAAATTTCTCGCCCTTGAAATGACGGCTGCACGTCCCGTGTGTATACTTGTGGTCTGACCTCTCTGGAGGCCGGTCTGCCGACTCTCAGTGAAAGGGGTAGAGTATAAGCCATGCTGATCCATGAAGATCGCCTGTTCCCTGCCGATCCGGGTACTCGAAGGATAGCCAAAGCGCTTTATGAGCAAGTACGGGCGTTGCCCATTGTGAGCCCGCACGGGCATACGCAAGCGTCCTGGTTTGCGAAGAACGAGCCCTTCCCCGATCCTGCAAAGCTACTGGTGCAGCCCGATCACTACATCTACCGAATGCTTCTGAGCCAGGGAGTTTCCCTCGAAGACCTCGAAATCGGGGAAGTGGAATTGAAGGACGCGCGCAAGGTCTGGCGCATCTTCGCCAAGCACTACTATCTGTTTCGTGGAACGCCGACGCGGATGTGGCTGGATTTCGCCTTCCAGGAGCTTTTTGGATTGGAGGAACGGTTATCGGAGAAAACCGCCGATGTCTACTTCGACACGATCTCTGAAAAGCTGCGGACGCCGGAGTTCCTGCCCCGCGCACTCTACGAGCGCTTCAATCTGGAAGTGCTGGCAACGACCGATTCCCCGATNNTGCCGAACTTCCGTCCCGATCCGGTTGTCGATCCGGAGTTCATGGGATTCCGGGAGAACATCGCAACGCTGGGCGAGCAGACTGGCGAGGACACCTCGACGTGGCCCGGCTACCTGAACGCATTGCGCAAGGCGCGCGCTCGTTTTCAAGAACTCGGCTGCACGGCAACGGATCACGGGCATCCCACGGCGCAGACCGCGGACCTGGATGCGACCGAAGCCTCGGAACTTTTCAGCAAAGTGCTCGGCGGCAACGCGGATGGTTTGGAGCAGGAACTGTTTCGCGCCCAGATGCTGACTGAGATGGCGCGGATGAGCCTGGAAGATGGGCTGGTCATGCAGATTCATCCCGGATCTGTGCGCAACCACAATCGCAAGATCTATGAGCGCTACGGCAGGGACGTGGGCGCCGACATCCCAAGGGCGGTCAATTACGTGGATGCGCTGCATCCGCTGCTGGATCGATTCGGCAACGAGAATTCACTCACGATCATTCTGTTTACGCTCGACGAGTCGACGTATAGCCGGGAGCTGGCGCCGCTCGCCGGGCATTATCCGTGTTTGCGCCTTGGCCCTCCGTGGTGGTTTAACGATAGCCCGGAGGGAATGACGCGCTTCCGTGAACAGGCAACGGAGACGGCAGGCTTCTACAATACGGTTGGATTCAACGACGATACGCGCGCCTTCTTATCCATTCCGGCGCGGCACGATGGGTCGCGACGCATGGACTGCGCATTCCTCGCCAAGCTGGTGGTTGAACACCGACTGGAGGAAGATGAAGCATTCGAAGTGGCAACGGATCTGACCTACAAGTTAGTGAAACAGGCGTATCGGCTGTAAGGGTGGGTTTACCGTATGAGTCTTTTTTGTGCCACGGGCGGTGTTGAGGCCGATGTAACTGCGCCGCAGTTGAAGGAACTGCTCGCGGAGAGTCTGGCCGGGCTTGGCCCGCGGAACCGCGTGCTTGCCGTGCCGCCCGATCAGAGCAGGATGCACTCGCGCGCGGGCGATCTGACTCGCTACGCGTGGGAATACTACGGCGACCGGCTAAAGGCGATTTTGCCCGCGCTGGGAACGCATACGCCGATGCAGCCGGCGCAGTTGACACACATGTTCGGCGAGACACCGCACCATCTCTTCCAAGTTCATAACTGGCGGACGGATGTGGAGACGCTGGGCGAGGTCCCGGCGGAGTTTATTCGCGAGCAATCGGAGGGCAAGCTGAACTATGCGTGGCCGGCGCAGGTGAACCGGCTGATCTCGCAGGGCGGGTTCGATCTGATTCTCTCCATTGGCCAGGTGGTGCCGCATGAAGTCATCGGCATGGCGAATTACAACAAGAACATCCTGGTGGGCACGGGTGGGCGCGAGGGAATCAACCGCAGTCATTATCTGGGCGCGGTCTACGGGATGGAACGGATCATGGGGCGCGCGGACAATCCCGTGCGGCGTGTTCTCAATTACGCGTCCGATCGTTTCCTCAAGCATCTGCCGATTGTGTACGTGCTCACGGTAGTTGGACGCGCGGCGGATGGCGGGCTGGCCGTGCGCGGACTCTTTATCGGCGACGATGCGGAATGCTTTGAGTTAGCGGCCGCACTTAGTTTGAAAGTGAACTTCGAGATACTCGACGAGCCAATCCACAAAGCGGTTGTGTATCTTGATCCGGATGAGTTTCATTCGACATGGCTGGGCAACAAGGCCGTCTATCGCACGCGCATGGCGCTGGCGGACGGNNTGATTCGCAAATACGGCTATCGCGGGACACCGGCGACCCTGGAAGCAGTGAAGACCAATGCGGACCTGGCCGGCGATTTGAGCGCGGCCGCGCATCTGATCCATGGTTCTTCCGAAGGAAGATTCAGGATTACGTGGTGCCCGGGAAAGCTCAGCAAAGAAGAGGTGGAGGGCGTCGGGTTTGCGTATGGCGATCTGGATAAGATGCTAAGTCGCTATGATCCCGAGAAACTGAGTCACGGGTATAACACGGTCGATGGCGAGGATGTGTTTTTTATTTCAAACCCAGGCCTTGGACTGTGGGCGCATCGCAGCAAACTCGAAGTTGGGAGAGGACATGAGGAATCACCCGTTGAAGCTTAGTAAATACTCGGTTGGGACCGGGGACCGGTTTGCGCACCAGGCGAAGGCGCAATTACAAGCATGCGTTCAGGCGCTGGCGAAGGGGATCGAAGTCGTTCCGGTGTGGAACAAGTCGAACCGCGAGCACACGATTATCGGGTCCGAGCCCGCATCGGCACGGCAAGCCGCGGACGCCGCGGTCAAGGCGCTCGGCTGGACGCGTCCGTACTTCGTTGACGCCGATCACATCACGCTGGAGACGGTGGACCGGTTTCTCGATCCGTGCGATTTCTATACCATCGATGTCGCGGACTTCATCGGCCAGGCCGCGCAGGAAGCCGACATCGATCGCTTTGTGAAGCGGCATCCGGAGTTATTGGGACGCCTTCAACTTGAAGGCACGGACGACGCTCTCGAAATCTCGGCGGAGGACCTCAGGGAGTCCGCACACAAGTTTCTTGTCGCCGTAAAGAAAGCCGGCGAAGTCTACCGCAAAATTGAACAGGCCAAAGGTGAAGGCAACTTCATTTCAGAAGTCTCGATGGACGAGACCGACCGCGCGCAGAGCCCCATCGAATTGCTGATTATTCTGGCAGCAATCGCGGACGAAGGCATTCCCATCCAGACCATTGCACCCAAGTTCAGCGGCCGGTTTAACAAAGGCGTGGATTATGTGGGCGACGTGGCGCAGTTTGAGCGCGAGATGGCGCTCGATATCGCCGCAATCTCCTACGCGGTTAGTCACTACGGCTTGCCGGAGAATCTCAAGCTAAGCGTGCACTCGGGCAGCGACAAGTTCTCAATCTATCCGGCGATTCACACCGTCATGAAGAGGCTTGACGCTGGCGTGCACTTGAAGACTGCCGGGACCACGTGGCTCGAAGAGCTGATAGGACTGGCGGAATCAGGGGGCGACGGGCTGGCGCTGGCGAAGGAGATTTACGCTGAAGCTTATGCGCATCGCGATGAGTTATGCGCGCCGTATGCTACGGTCATCGACATCGACCCAGCCAAACTGCCTTCTCCGGACGAGGTTTCTGGATGGTCCCCGGAACAGTACACTTCGGCATTGCGCCACGTTGAAGGCGCAGCGGCATACAACAGCAGCCTGCGCCAGTTGTTGCATGTGGGCTTCAAGGTTGCGGCGAAGATGGGACAGCGCTATCTGGACCTGCTCGAAGCAAATGAAGCAGTGATTGCGAAGAACGTAACGGAGAACCTCTACGACCGGCACATCGCACCGGTTTTTCTTGGGGCTGCCAGCTGATTTTTGTTTTGGTTTGAAAAACCGCAAAATGCGGCGAGGAAAGCAAGGAGTGAACGGCTAATGAGTGATGGGTTGAACATCCGCAAAGATGCGGAACTGGATTTTCTTTCGCTGGGCGCATTGGTTCACAGGCTCGATCCGGGGATTATCCCATTTCGCAAAGCGACGGAATGTCGCATTCACGTCAGCGGTGGCGAGTTCAATGTGGCCGCCAACCTGGCAGATTGTTTTGGGTTGAAGTCGGCAATCGCTTCGGCGATGTCGGACTATCCAATCGGCGACCTTATCGCGGAGCGCGTGCGAGCCATGGGCGTTAAGCCGTTTTACAAGCACTTCAAGCACAATGGTGTGAATGGCCCCAACATGGCAACGGTGTACAGCGACCGGGGCTTCGGCATGCGCGCGCCGGTGGTGTTTTATAACCGCGCCAATGAGGCCGCGGCGCAGTTGAAGCCGGGAGATTTCGACTGGGATGCGATCTTTGCCGGGGGCGTGCGCTGGGTGCATTGCGGCGGTATTTTTGCTGCGCTCTCGCCAACCACGGCGCCGCTGGCCGCGGAGATGATGAAGGCCGCCAAGGCCGCGGGCGCAGTCACTTCTTTCGATCTGAATTTTCGCGAGAAGCTGTGGAAGATTCACGGCGGCAACGAGCGTGCCGTCGAGACCATTGGGACGATCGTGGAGAATGTGGATGTGCTGGTCGGCAACGAAGAGGACCTGCAACATGGTCTCGGCATTCCGGGGCCGGCTGTCGCGGCTAAATCGAAACTCGACCCGAGCGTATTCTTCGGGATGATTGACGAGGTGGTGAAGAAGCACAAGCATGTGAAGGTGGTNNAACCGGCATAGCTGGAGCGCGGTAACGTGGATCGACGGCAAGACATTCAGCGCGCCGACGGCGGAACTCGAGGTTTACGATCGCGTGGGAGGCGGAGATGGATTCGCGGCGGGCTTCATCTATGGCCTGCTGTCGGGCGAGGAGCCGGAAGCGGCTCTCAAACTGGGATGGGCGCACGGAGCGCTACTGACCACATTTCCCGGCGACACAACTATGGCGACACTGGACCAGGTGCGGGCGTTTGCAGGGGGCGGATCGGCGCGCATTCAGCGATAGCAGGCAACTGGTAAGCTTGGACTGTTTGGGCGACTGCATGGGTCGGGCCTGCTCATAACCGGAATGGAGAAAGCATGAGTTCGAAGCTTTTTAGTCTCGAAGGCAAAGTTGCAGTTGTCACCGGAGGCACATCCGGAATTGGGCGCGCACTGAGCCTCGGCCTCGCGGACGCGGGCGCCGATGTGATTGCTACGGCGCGGCGCCAGCAGCAGGTGGACGATACGGCCGGCGAGATTGAGGCGCGCGGGAGCAGGACACTGCGCATTGCTTCAGATGTGTGCGACCGCGCATCGTTGGAGGCTTT
>PMWR01000363.1 GCA_003166055.1 Acidobacteriaceae bacterium | reverse complement strand
GGCTGCACCATCGAGGCCTGCGGCTTCCGCGACACATTCAAGAAGCTCCAGGCGGCCGGCGCAGTAGTCCTCGGCATCAGCCGCGATACGCCCAAAGCCCAGGCCAAATTCCGGGCAAAATACGACCTGCCGTACACACTCCTTGCTGATGTAGACGAGAAAGTGTGCAATCAGTTTGGCGTGATGAAGGAAAAGAACATGTACGGCAAGAAGGTGTGGGGCATCGAGCGGACCACGTTTGTGATCGGCCCTGACCAGACCCTGCTGCACATCTTTCCCAAGGTCACCCCTGAAGGACATGCCGAACAAGTGCTCGCCCTGATCAAGGAATGGAAAAAAGCGCAAAAGTAGCGAGTAAAGCCAAGCGATTCCATGGCCGCCTGCTCTCGCGCGCATTCCTCGAAGCGGCGCCGGAGCAGGTGGCCCCGCGCCTTCTGGGCAAAGTTCTCGCGCACCGAACCCGCAACGGTATATTGGCCGGCCGCATCGTCGAAACCGAAGCCTATCTCGGCCCGCACAACGACCCGCCCGACCCGGCCGCCCACACCTATCGCGGCCCCACTCCCCGGAACCGGGTCATCTTCGGCCCCGCGGGACACGCGTATGTTTATGCCATCTACGGCCGTTATTTTTGCATGAATATTACCTGCGAGCCTGATGGCATTGCCGGCTGCGTTTTACTGCGCGCCCTTGAGCCGCTGGCAGCGCCGGGGAGCGCGGAATTCGCCGCGATGGCCCTCAACCGCGGCCTCCAACCCGGCGCGCCGCCCAGTCAACTCACCTCAGGTCCCAGCCGTCTTTGCCAGGCGCTCGGCCTCTCGCGACCAGCGCACAATGGCATCGATCTGCTCGATCCCGCATCCCCGCTTCAGGTCCGCGACGACGGCTTTATCGTCTCCGAAATGCTGGTCACGGCCCGCATCGGCATCAAGCATGCCGTGGATTGGCCGCTGCGTTTCGTCCTGCCTGAGCACAAGTGTGTCTCCGGCCCGAAGCGTTTAACAGGCAGCCGCGTCCTTCTGCTGTAAAATTCCGTCAAACGAGTGAAATCGATTCCAACCCACGAGGAAGTTCTTCGCTTGAAGCCATCGTCCGTTTCTCTGCCCGTCGCCGTTACTGCTTTTCTCACCGCCGCAGTCTTCGCCGTCACCACCGTTGCCCAGGCTCCGCAAACTCCTGTCACTCCAACGCCCGCAACATCAGCGCCCGCAACGCAAGCGCCCGCGACGGCCAGTGCGGCCGAACACCATAACCATCCGCACACCCCGCCCACCAACCTGCAGGTTTTGCCGAAGAACCTCACCGGCGACCAGGTGCACGAGATCATGGAAACGTGGGAGGCCTATCTGGGAGTGCATTGCAGCACATGCCACGCCGCCGACCCCAAAAACATCGGCCCCAACGGCCGTCCCCGGCTCAACTACGCCGACGACTCCAAGCCGGAGAAGGCGACCGCCCGGTTGATGTTCAAAATGACCGAAGACATCAACGTGAACTACGTCTCCAAAGTCCCCAGTTCCGAGGTGCCGGTCACCTGCGGGACCTGCCATCGCGGCCACTTCGGACCCGAGCCGTTCGTCATTCCGCCGGACGATCACGACGGCCCGCGCCCGCCGCAAGCGCAGCCGCCTACCGGNNGGCTTCCAGATGAACGTGGCCACTGCTCCTGCCGGCACGGTGGTCACCGCCTTCTTGCCGTGGAAGCCGATGCCGATCGCCTCGCTCGTGGTTCCGGCGTTGAGCGTGTAGAGCACGATAGTTCCATTCGTGTTCTGGAAGGCCACATCCTTCAGTTGCGTTCCGGCCGGTTCGTCCGAGCCAATGCGAACCGCGCCGGGCAGCAGGAACTTGCTTGCCTGGCCCAGCACATAGTAGTCCAGCTCCGGCTTCACCCGTGCATGATCCGGGTCGGTCAGGTCGATGGTAACCAGGCCGCGGCACTTGTCGCAGCCGCCCACGAACGGGCCGTGGTTCTGGTCGGTGGCCAGCGCCCAAAGCACATAGCTCCTCGACCAGTTGCGGGTAACGGCGATGAGCTCAGCGGCCTCTTGCGCAAAGACATTACCCTTCTGCCATGCACCTCCGCTCGACTCGGTCACCCACTGATCCTTCAGCGGAAACTCCTCATGATTCTTCGTCATGACCGACGGATCGCCGCCGTAGTGATGCCATGCGGTACCGGCCGCCAGGGCGCCGGCCTTCGGATCTTTCAGCACCGTCTCGGGGTAATCCGGCCGGTCCCAGTTGTGGTCATAGGCCATGACCTTGGGACTCAGGTGAGCCGCAGCCAGTGCCGGCCCAAGCGCCTCGCCGAAGAAGGCAGCCTGCTCGGTTGCCAGCATCTGCATGCCGCTGTAAGTGGGCGGTGCGTAGAGCGGCTCGTTCTGCACGCTCAGCGCCCACACCGGCACGCCGGCCTCCTGGTAACCCTCAATGGTCTTGACAAGATAGCCGGCTAAGGCGGGATAAAACTCCGGCTTCAAACTCGACTTGACTTTTTCGTCCGCGCTCGCACCCAGCATCGACCCGCTGGTCTTCATCCATCCCGGCGGGCTCCAGGGCGTCAGCATCACATGGATTGAGGGGTTGATGCCGATTGCCTTTTTGAGCAATGGCAGGATGTATTCCTTGTCGTGCTTGAGCGAGTAGTGNNGGGCTGGCGCAGAAAGCTCAGCGCGATGCCGTCCTTGCGGGCAAAGAGCATTTTGAAGGCCGCGTCGGTCTGCTGGGGGGTTAGCTTTTTTTGGAAGAGCCAGGCCGCCGCGTCGGTGAGCGATGCGCCAAAGCCGTCGATCTCCTGAAAGCGTTGCGTCTCGTCGACGGTGATGAGGGGCACGGTTTCAGACTGTGCCGCTTTCTTTGAGAGATGCAGCGTCTCGCGTTGCGAGAGAGCCTCAAGCAGGTCCGGAGTGGTCTGGTAAACCGTGATGGACTGCGCGGCGGAGGAGGTAGCGGCGAGAGCAGCAAGTGCAAGACAAGCAGTGACGAGCGCAGACCGCAGCATGGAGCCTCCTTGAGTCGGAAGGAGAATCGTAGTTCATTTGCGTAGCTTGCGTAAGCCCACCGCTGTGGATTATGCGCGCCCGCCGTCGCGGGAAAAATACCCGCTCTTGCCGCCCGATTTCTCTTCGAGCTGAATGCTCCGTATGACGATGGATTTGTCCAGCGCCTTGGTCATGTCATACACCGTGAGCGCGGCGACGGAGGCAGCGGTCAGCGCCTCCATCTCAACGCCCGTCGGCCCAACCGTCGCCACGGTCGCCACGATGCGCACGCCGCCCGCAACAATCTCCGCCTGAACGTCCACATGCGTCAGCGCCAGCGGGTGGCACATGGGAATCAGGTCTGCGGTGCGCTTGGCGGCCTGGATGCCGGCGAAGCGCGCCACCTCCAGCGGATTGCCCTTGGGATTGGCAGGCAGCGCGGCCAGCACAGCCGCGGAAAGCTCCACAAACGCCGAGGCCGTTGCGGTGCGCCGCGAGGCCTGCTTGGCGCTCACATCCACCATGGACGCCTGCCCGGACGAATCGAAATGCGATAAATGCGAAGGCTCAGACACAGGTACTCCTCACGAAGCCAGTAGAATGCGGACGATTGAGCCCGCCTCAAGACGATGCGCCTCTTCGGGCACAACCAGGAAGCAGTTGGAGCGCGCCAGAGCCGCCAGGTCGCCCGATCCCTGCCATGGAACCAGTTCGACCTCGGGAATGGTTCCACCAAAATCACAATGCGCCGGCAAGAAACGCGTCAGTCCCGGCTTGCCGTGCTTGTCTGACGCTGACTTAAGCCGCGCCAGCGCAAATCGCGTACCGGGCCCCATGCTGCCGCCGAGCGCAGCCAGCACCGGCGCAGCAAACAGCAAAAACGTTACCGCCGACGAAACGGGATTCCCCGGCAACCCGAAAAACGGNNCCCGGCTGAATCTTTACCCCGGTGAAGTGGAAGCTCGCGCCCATGCGCGCCAGCGCCGGCTCGACCAGGTCGAACTTGCCTGCCGACACTCCCCCCGAAATGACCAGCAGGTCAGCCTGCGCAGCCTGCGCGAGCGCCGCGTCGAGCGCCTTGGCATGGTCTGCGGCTCGGGGCAGAATCCAGGGCTCACCGCCGGATGCCGCCACCATCGCGGCCAGCATCGGCGCATTCGAGTTGCGGATTTGTCCGGCGGCCGGCTCGGCCTCCACCGGCACAAGTTCATCGCCCGTGGCCAGAATCGCCACCCGCGGCCGCATGTACACATCAAGCGCCGCGTAGCCGCAGGTCGCGGCAAGGGCAATCTGCTGGGGGTGGATCACGCCCCCGGCGGCAAGCAGTTCGTCGCCTGCGTGCGCCTGTGCTCCCTGCGGCACGATATTCTCGCCCGGCTCCAGAGCGCGCGGCGGCAGCAGCCGGACCTTCGCGCCGACAATCTCAACATGCTCGATCATTGCCACGGCATCCGCGCCCAGCGGAACCGGCGCGCCGGTCATGATTTCCCAGGCTGTGCCCGGCGGCAGCGGCCCGGCGGGAGCATCGCCCGCGCGCGATGCTCCGGCGAGGCGCAGAAATGCATGCGCAGAGGCTTCAGCAGCGCGGCAGGCGAATCCGTCGCGCGTGGAGCGGGTGAAGGGAGGCTGATCCCGGTCGGCGCAAAGGTCCTGGGCAAGCACCCGGCCCAACGCGCTTGCCAAATCCACCCGTTCGGCTGCGCGCCGCAAACCGCCCAGGCCGGCAGCGTAGGCGGCCACAAGCGCCGCAGCTTCCTCGTAGCCCAGTAAAGGCGGGCCAGGCACGGTGGGGCTGCGCGCAGCGGAGTTCATGGATTGGATTGTAGAAGGTTGCTAACACAGTGCGCAGCAACTTTTCGGCGGGCAAAAGCATGAAGAGCGCTCCAGGCAGCAGGAAGAAGGGCGTTCCCGGAGACCGGAAACGCCCTTCCTCGCACCGACAGCGGGTTTGCTCACTTCTTGGGCGCCTTGTAGGTGGAGACAATCTTCTGGCCGGCCTGTGCCAGGATTCCCTTGACGTCACCGGCGAACTGACCGGTTGGGTCCAACTCGAGGTACTTCTGGTAAGCCTCTGCGCATCCAGGAGGCAAAACGATCATGTTCGTCTTGGAGTCGAAGGTAGCTTTCTGGATCAGTCCCTGGCCCTTGAGGTAATAGGGGAGGGGATCGTTGGGAGCGGCCTTGATAGCCTCGTCCGCAGCGGCCGCCTGGGCATCCGCGTTGCCCGTCTGGGAGAAGATCACTGCTTCGTTCTTCAGGTAAACACCCGCCCCTGTGGGGTCCACCTTGGCTGCCGTATCATAGGCCGCATTCGCCTCGGGAACCTTGCCGGCGCGCGCATAGATCTCCCCCAGGCCGGCGTTGGCCGAGCCTTGTACTGGGATATTTGGCTTCTTCGAAGCGGCATCCACTTCCAGGGCCTTCTTCAGCGACACTTCCCCCGCATCGTACTTCTTGAGGCCGACCTGCGCCTTTCCCAGTTCCGCCCACAGAACAGAAGCGTCGGGCTTAGCCGCCGTGTCCTTGAGCATGAGGGTTTCGATGTCGGTATATTTCGCCGCCTTGATCTGCTCTATTTTGGCTTCGAGATCGGCCCTGCTCGCCGCTGCGCCAAGAGCCTGGACTGCGGCTTTTGACGCGGCGTCAGCGTCGTTGAAGTCCTGGATAACGGTCCTCAGGTCGGCATTGATGCCCTTGATAATCTGGTTGGCCTGCATCGCTTCCGAGTTGTGCTTCTTGAGCTCTTCCAATTGCTTCTTCTGGTCGGGAGCGAGCTTGTCGATGTATTCCTTGCGGGACATATCGACATCCTGCAGCACGTCCTGGCCTGCCACAACCTTGACGTTATCGATGGAGTCGATCATCTTGTCTGCAGGCGTGTCCGGCTGGCGAAACACCACCGTGTATGTTCCTGGGGGCGCTTCACCCTTGTAGTCGCCGTTTGCGTCTACCGGGAAAGTGAACTTCGCGTTGTGGCCGCCGTCGGTTGAGAGGCTAACCGAACCGCTGGTTGTCGATGCCCCGGTGGGATTGGTCACGTGGCCGTGAATCTTGCCGGTGGGCGCCTGCGCAAGCGCGGGCATGAGTGCGAATGCCAGCAGGCCCAGCCAAAGTGAAAGATTGCGTTTCATGTTCTTCTCCTTGGGAGCGGCGCGAACGTGCTGCCCGCGGGCTCAAAAACGTCTCAATTTTTGCGGCCCACGCCCTGTGCGCCTCGAAGGTCGCATTTCCAGAACGTGTGCCCTTGCGGCCGGTTACCGGAGGTGCTCCAGAAAACTCTTGCAGCGTGTACGCTCCGCAGGCCGGTTGAACTCAAGAACGAACAGTCGCCGCGTCATAACACGCCTGCGATCTGTTCCGGTTTGCAGGACTCAAGTTAAATCCAATGGACTGCCCAACACAAGAGCGCAGGGCGAGTATGTGTGAGGAAATGCGCATATCCTCCCGCATTCGCGCCCGATTGAAGGAGCCAAATCGAAGGGCCAAACTGAAAGGACGGCCCAGCCCCTCCGCAAGTTGCAAAGCCTTGGCGGCCCGGACTCCACGCCCGTTTGCTCCGCCACGATCTTCTTTTTATCGTAGCGTGCCGAGGGGCTGCCGCCTGTGGCCTCGATCACACCCTAGAATAAGAGAATGGCAACCACAATTCGCCCCGCCACCGCTGCGGATGTGCCCCTGATTCTCACCTTCATTCGCGCCCTGGCCACCTACGAGCGCGCACCCGAGGCCGTCATTGCCACAGAAGCGGACCTGCTGCGCGATGGCTTTGGTCCTAACCCATTTTACTACTGCCTTATAGCCGAACAGGAAGGCCGGCCGGCCGGTTTTGCCTTCTACTTCTTCGACTACTCCACCTGGCTTGGCCGCTCCGGAATCTATCTCGAGGACATCTTCGTGCATCCCGAGTTTCGCGGCCTGGGGATCGGCAAGGCGCTGCTCAAACAGGTGGCCGTCATCGCTCAGGAAAAAGGCTGCGCGCGACTCAAGTGGGCGGTGCTGGACTGGAACACGCCGGCCATCGACTTCTATCGCGCCATGGGAGCCGAGTTTATGGACGAGTGGCGCACCGTGCGCGTGTCCGGCGAGGCACTGGCGCACCTGGCCGGTAACTCGAGAAAGGCTGCGCAGTGAGAATTCGCGTCATCGGCGGCGGACTGGCCGGCCCTGAGGCCGCTCTCACTGCCGCGCGCTTCGGCTGTCCTGTGGACCTCTACGAGATGCGCGCCATGGTCGATGGCAAGCCGCGCCTGACTCCCGCGCACCAGACGACCGAATTCGGTGAACTGGTCTGCTCCAACTCGCTCAAGAGCGAATCGCCCAACACCGCGCCCTGGCTCCTCAAGCAGGAGATGCGCCGAGCCGGATCGGCTCTGCTCCGAATCGCCGATGAGACCGCCGTCCCCGCCGGCCACGCCCTCGCCGTCGATCGCGTCGAGTTCTCCCGCCGCATCGCCGAGGCCATCGCCGCCGAGCCGCTGATCCGCGTCGTCCGTGAGGAAGTGACGACTCTTAATCAGGACGAGAACGGTGCGAAGCACTGCACGATTCTGGCCACCGGCCCGCTCACCTCCGATGCGCTCAGCGCGGAGATTGAGCG
>PMWR01000653.1 GCA_003166055.1 Acidobacteriaceae bacterium | reverse complement strand
CGCTGCCGCGTCTTCAGCTATCGCGACCATCAAGGCAACAACGTCCAGCATTTCGACATTCCCGGCGAGCACACCCAGCTCGTCATCGTCGCCGAGTCGGTCATCGAACAGCAGCCTCTCCCCGACGTCCCGCATTTCCTTTCCCCCGACGCATGGGATGCGCTCGACGACCTCATCGAAGCCAACGACTACTGGGAGATGCTGCTCCCCAGCAAGTTTGCCGTTGAAACCCCCGCCGTCGTTCTCCTCGCCAAGCAGCTTGGCGTCACCCGCCGCGACGACCCCCTCATGCTCGTCCATGAACTCAATCGGCGCCTCTTCGAATACTTTGAATACGTTCCCAGCCACACCCGCGTCGACTCGCCCATCGACGAAGCCATCGTCAGCGGCAAAGGCGTCTGCCAGGATTTCGCGCACACCATGATCGCCCTCCTGCGCCACGTGCGCATTCCCGCCCGCTACGTCTCCGGCTATCTCTACCGCGGCCGCGAAGACCACGACCGCTCCACGCCCGACGCCACCCACGCCTGGGTCGATGTCCTCCTGCCCCATCTCGGCTGGGTAGGCTTCGATCCCACCAACAACCTCATCGCCCACCATCGCCACATACGCACCGCCGTCGGCCGCGATTACGCCGACGTCCCTCCCACCCACGGCGTCTTCCGCGGCAAAACCGATAGCGAACTCTACGTCGCCGTCCAGGTTGAAGCCAGCGAAAAGCCGCCCGCCCTCGATCGCAAGCTCCCCATCCCAGAAGAGTGGTCAGTCCTGGTCGAGCGCGCCCAGCAGCCACCCGAGCCTGCCATTCCCTTCATCGATTTGCAGCAAATGCAGCAGCAACAATAACTTGCTCCGATTCTCATCAGGCGGTTCGGAAAACTTTTTGTCCGCTGCGTCAGATTTTTGTTGAATCCTCGGTTAATATCGGACAAGATAGAAATCACCATCATCTGCGGCGGTCCCCTGCCGTCATCTGAAGAAACGCTCTCTGCTCACCAGTCAAAGTGGAAACCACAGCGTAGCTGGGCTTCCCAGGGGAAAGTTTCATCCAGAAGCGGCTCACAGAAAGCCGCATCCGCGATCTCCCCCCAACCTCACGACGGCGCCATCAAAGAAAACAAAACGCAAGCCATTCTGGAGGAGCAAACGTGAAAACTTCCCATTGGGGATGGATACTATGTTGTATCCTTTCCTGCACCACCCTCGCATTCAGCCAGAACGCAAACACTTCGCTGCGCGGCACCGTAAAGGACCCCAGCGGCGCTCTCATCCCAGGCGCAAAAGTTACCCTTGTCGATAAGGCCAACGGGCAGACGCTGACTGCTAGCGCGGGCAACACCGGCCAGTATCAATTCCTGCAGATTCCACCCGCCAAATACACCATCACCGTTACCGCTTCGGGCTTCGGCGCCACCACCGAGACCGCTGAGTTGCTCGTCGATCAGCCCGCAACCATCGACGTCACGCTCAACATCCAGTCCAGCACCGTTACCGTCGACGTCTCCGCCGAGGCTCAGACGCTCAATACTTCCGATGCCTCGCTCGGCAGTTCCGCTGACAACGCGCTCATCCAGGCGCTGCCAAGCGAAACCCGCAACGTGCCCGATCTGCTCTCGCTCCAGCCCGGCGTCCTCTATCTGCCCACCACCTCCGACAGCCGCAGCGGCGTCGTGAACGGCGGACGCTCCGATCAGGGCAACGTCACCCTCGACGGCGTCGACGACAATAACCAGGTCAACGGTTTCGCCTTCCAGGGCGTCCTCCGCGAAACTCAGGACGCCATCGAAGAATTCCGCGTCACCACCGGCAACTCAAATGCCGATCAGGGCCGATCCTCCGGCGCGCAGGTCAGCATGGTCACCAAGTCAGGAACCAACAAGCTTCACGGCGCGGCCTATGAATACAACCGCCCCACTCTGACCGTCGCCAACAACTGGTTCAACAAGCAGGGTGAAGTTGACAGCAACCTGCCCAACGTTCCCGGCAAGCTGATCCGCAACATCTTCGGCGCGGCCGCCGGCGGCCCCATCGTCAAAGACAAGCTCTTCATCTTCGGCAACTACGAGGCCAGCCGCCTGGCAGAGAGCGCCGAGGTCACACAGACGGTCGCCACCGCGTCCTATCAGTCCGGAAACCTGGTTTATGAGGACGCGAGCGGAAACTACGATACCCTGTCCCCGAGCCAGGTCGCTGGCCTCGATCAGGCTTGCGTCTATTGCAATACGGCTTCTTATCCCCACCCGCCCGGCCCCAATCCCAACGCGCTCGGCTACTTCACCTCCATGCCCGTAGCCAACGGTACCAACGAGGGTGACGGCATCAACGAAGGCTCATACTCATTCGCCTCGCCCAATCCCATCAGCCTCAATACATCCATCGCCAAACTCGATTACATCCCCTCTGACAAGCATCACCTCTTCGTCCGCGGCAACTTCCAAAAGGACACCACTGCGGAAACCGTGCAGTTTCCTGGACAGCCTCCCCAGCGCACCGATGAGGACAACACCAAGGGCATAACCGCCGGCGAAACCTGGGCCATCTCTTCCAACAAGGTCAACGACGTTCGCTACGGCTACATCCGCCAGGGTTTCAGCAATCGTGGCATCGGCGCGGGAGACTACGTCGACTTCCGCTTCCTCTCAACTCCCACAGCCGAAACCCGCACCTCCGTCAACAGTGTCCCCGTCAATAACATTGTTGACAACTTCACCTGGACCAAAGGCAGGCACAGCATCCAGATTGGCGGCAACTGGCGGCGCATCGACCAGAACTTCTTCACTGACTCAAATTCCTTCAATAGCGGCAGCACCAATCCCTACTGGCTGGGCGGCGGCGCTCCAACTCCTGGCGGGACTGAGGCTCCGCTCAACCCCGGCTTCGAGAACTCCTACAATATCGCCTTTGCCAACCTGGTTGGCGCCATTCCTTCGGTCACCGACGTGTATAACTACTACGTCAGCAGCGCCACCTCCGCCACCTTGCTTGCCGACGGTGTTCCGCTCACCAAGAAATTCAAGGCCAACGAGTTCGAGTGGTATGCGCAGGATGCCTGGCGCGTCATGCCCAACCTCACGCTCACCTTTGGCGTCCGCCACTCCCTCCTGCAAACACCCTGGGAAACCACCGGTCAGGAAATCACCCCCACCGTCGACACCCATGCATGGTACCTGGAGCGCGAAACAGCAGCACAGCAGGGCCAGATCAACCAGCCCGACCTCTCCTTCTCGCCCACCGGGCCGTTTTATGGCAAGCCGGGCTACTATCCCAAATCCAAAGATAACTTTGCGCCACGCTTCGCAATCGCCTACTCGCCCGATACCAGGACCTCCATCCGCGTCGGCGCCGGCATCTACTACGATCACTTCGGCGAGGCCCTGGTCAACAACTTCTCTCAAAATGGCCAGTTCGGAATCAGCAGCTCAATCACCAATCCCGCATCGCACTATCAGGCCGAAACCGCACCCCGGTTTGTTGACCGGCATACGCTGCCCTTCAATGACGGTATCGGCGCTCCCACTGAGACATTTCCATATGCCCCGGGCGATTACAACGCGCTCATCAGCACTGGCCTCGACAGCAGGATGAAGACCCCCTACTCCGAGTCCTTCGACCTCTCGGTCCAGCGTGAACTCCCTGGCGGATTCACCCTCGAAGCCACCTACGTCGGCCGCCTCGGCCGCCACCTGCTGCAGAGCCTTGACCTTGCCGACCCAACCGACTACGTCGACCCAGGCGGCGGCGGTGACTACTTCAGCGCAGGCACCCAGTTGTACAAAGAAGTCGACCAGAACGCGGGAAATCAACTCGCCCAGGTTCCCGCCATTCCGTATTTTGAAGATGTCTTTCCCTGGATGGCCAACAACGACTATCCGGGTGAGAGCGCCACCCAGGCCATCTACTCTGACGAGTGGGCTCCCTCCCGCGCCAACCTCGGCGCCACCACAGCCCTCATCGATCTGGATGAGTACTGCGGAACCTCCTACCCCAATCCCTACACCGGCAACTACGGCGGTTATAACTGCCCTGGGAACGAGGTTTCCCGTTTCTGGCAGTATCAGTTCGCCTCGCTCTTCTCCCTCTCCACCATGGGCATGAGCTACTACAACGCCGGCCAGATCACTCTCCGCCATCCCATGAGCCACGGCCTGCAAGCGGACGTGAGCTACACCTACTCGCACTCCATCGATGAGGGCTCCGACACNNTGGAATCCAGGTCTCAATCGGGCCTCCTCCGACTTCGACACCCGCCATCTCGTCACGGTCGACTATGTCTATCAACTTCCCTTCGGGCGTGGAAAGGCCTTGTTGGGTAACATCAACAAGCTGACAGATGTCTTCGTCGG
>PMWR01000495.1 GCA_003166055.1 Acidobacteriaceae bacterium | reverse complement strand
CGGATGCGGCTACATTGGAGTCGATCGGCAACAATGTGCAGGACGTGCTGCGGCATACGCCGGGCGCAACCTACATCAATACCGACTGGCACGAAGAGGTTCTTGAAGCTGGCGTGCATGTGCGCGAGGAAGTGGCGAATCGCCTGGGTCTGAGCAATCAGATGATCTCTCAGGAACTTGCCGCCGGGTTCGAAGGCCTGCCCGCGACCACCGCCTGGGAAGGGGATCGCAATCTCGACGTTCTACTGCGGTTGGATCCTGCTCAGAGAGACAATTTCCGGTCGGTAGAGGACATGTACGTTACATCGCCGGTTACGGGAACAAGGGTCCCGGTGGATGCCGTCGCAAAATTGAATCCGGAATGGCAGCCGGGGAGAATCGTGCGCAGGAACGGCGTACGCACCCTTACCGTGCGTGCCTTTCCCGCCCATGGACAGTTGGCCAGCAATATTCTGAAACAGGCTCGCAAGCAGGTCGACGCCATGCCCCTGCCGCCCGGCTACAAGATCGCCTACGGCGGAGAATCGGAGATTCAGGAGGAGACATTCGGCGAGATGAAATACGTGCTGGCGGCCGCCGTCATGCTGATCTTCCTGATTCTTCTCATCCAGTTCCGCACGCTCCTGGACCCGCTCATCATCATGACCGCGCTGCCACTCGCGGTCCCTGGAGCTGCCCTCGGCCTCTTCCTGACACGCAATACGTTCGGATTCACAGCATTTATTGGTCTCATCAGCGTGGGTGGACTGGTGGTCAGAAACGCGATCATTCTGGTCGATTACATTCACCAGCGCATGAAGGATGGAGTCCCTCTCGATCAAGCCGCACTCGAGGCCGGCGAGCGCCGTCTGCGTCCGATCTTTCTAACTTCAATGGCGGCTGCGGTAGGAGTTGTTCCGATGATTATTTCAGGATCGAGCATGTGGTCTCCCATGGCCAGCGTCATCGCCTTCGGCCTGGTTGGGTCTATGGTGTTTACTCTTGTGGCGATACCGGTTCTCTTTGTCGTTGTGCAAAGCAGGCGTATTCGCAACGCGACAATCGTCACGCCACTTCTGCTTCTATCCTTGTTCGCATCCTCGTCGCGAGCTCAAACCCGGTCCATCACACTCGCCGAGGCGATTCAGCTTTCCAACAAGCAGAATTCGCTGGTGAAGATGGCAGGCGATAAAGCCAAAGAAGCGGATGCGCGAGTGACGCAAGCGCGTGCGAATTATTTCCCGGTCATCACCAACGAAAGCGCGACAACGCATCTTGATCAGTCTGAATTCCTTACCATCTCGAAGGGCGCGCTCGGCGTATACGGAGCTACGGGACCTATCCCAAACAACGACGTTAACATCAAGGTAGGCAAGCAGGATGCATTCATCACAACAACAGTGGCGGCGCAGCCAATAACCCAGATGTTCAAGATCCATGCGGGCGTGTCCGTCGCCCGCGCAGATGCAGCTTTGGCGCGCAGCGACTTCCAACTGGCCCGCGACGAAGTCGCGCTCAATACTAAAACACTCTTCTATCAGCTTCTTTCAGCGCAAGGACGCGAGCACGCTCTTGAACTGCGTGTCCAAGCTGGGGAGCAAGCTCTGGATGAAGCCAGAAAAGGTGTTGAGTCCGGAGTTGTACTCGAAGCGAAGGTCCTGGAAGGCGAAGCCCAGCTTGCAACTGCACGGCACGCGCTTGGCTCGGTGGAAGATGCTATCGACGACATGAGCGTCCAATTCAACGATCTGCTCGGTTTGCCGCTGAACACCGAATTCGCGCTGGTCAAGCCAGAAGAAGACCAGGTTCCTTCAGCTTCTGGAACTTCTCCCGCGATATCCAATTCGGCTCAGGGCCTTGAATCGGAGGCACTGGCGCACAACCCTTCCATCGAGTCGGCGCGCCATACGCTTGATAAGGCGCGTGCGGGACTCAGTGCCGCCCGCGCGGAATACATTCCCGATGTCACCGGGTTCGTGCAGAACATTCACCAGAATGGGACTCCGCTTTTGCCGGACAACACCGAAATCGTCGGCTTCCGGTCGGAGTTTACGATTTCAGAGTTTGGCAAACGCATTGGCCTGGTTCGTGAGCGTCATGCGCAGGTTTCAGAGGCAAAAGAAAACGTCCATCACGCTGAAAGTCAGGTTCGCATCGACATCGAAAAGGGACTTCGCAAGCTGAATCGCACCCAGGACGAGCTCGACGCGGCGCGCCGGCAAGTCAAAGCCGCAACGGAAAACCTCCGCATCACTGGCGATCAGGTCCATTCGAACACGGTGAATGTATCGGCGCTGAGGGAAGCGGAGGCGCAATTAGCTGAGGCGGACGCTCAGCTCTTCGATGCCGAGAAGGACCATGTGGTCGCCCGAGCTGAACTCGAGCGCACACTTGGCCGTCAGTGAGTCGGTATGCTGCGATGGATAACAATTCCGTTTTGCTGCATTGCAGTGAGCCTTCTTTGTTCTGCCGCAGCCACTGCGCAAGAGCAAGCAGAAACAGAGAGGCCCTCCATCGGGGTTGCGCTCAGCGGGGGCAGTGCCCTCGGATTGGCCCATATCGGTGTGCTTCGTTATTTCGAAGAGCATCATATTCCCGTTGATAGGATTGGCGGGACCAGCATGGGAGGCCTCATCGGAGGCCTCTATGCAACCGGCATGGATTCATCGCAAATCAGGGCGACCGTCGAAAACGCCGACTGGAATGCTCTCTTAAATCCGAGTCTGCGATTCGCAGACCAACCCATTGCTGATAAGCAAAAGTGGAATCGAACGTTTGGCGACTTCACGTTACGGTTCGGAAGGGGCTTTTCGCTTCCGTCCGGTCTCAATCCAGGCGAGTCCTTATCGCTGTTACTCAGCCGATCGACGATGGCGTACTCTGGTGTCACCGACTTCGATCAACTACCGATACCGTTCCGCTGCGTCGCAACCGATCTGGTGAGTGGTGATTCAGTCGTGTTCGACAAGGGTTCATTGTCTACCGCAATGCGCGCTACCATGTCCTTGCCCGGAGTATTTACGCCGGTCAAGTTGGACCGGATGGTTCTTGTTGACGGCGGCGTGCTCGATAACATTCCCGTTGACGCCGTTCGAGACATGGGAGCGAAGATCGTAATTGCAGTTGCTTTTGAGACTCCAAAAGTGAAGCCGGACCAGTTCAAGTCTCTGTCCGATGTCATGGGACAGTCCATTTCGCTGGTCGTTGAGAAAAACGAGCAGCGTTCGCTTGCCAAGGCGGATCTGGTTATCTCTGTAGACACGAAGCGTTTCTCTGGAACCGATTACCAGCGCTGGAGTGAGATCATCGAAGCCGGGTACGAGGCGGCCAAGGCACATGCTTCTCAGCTTGCCCGCTTTGAACTCTCACAGCAGGATTGGAATGCGCATCTGGCCCAGCGCAAGGCGAGAATGCGGTTTGCGAGCGACATGGGAAAGGTGCTCGCTGTTTCAAGTCCGAATCCGTCGTTCCAGAGAGATGCACAAGCCGAGATTCACCGCAACCTTGGAGATAGAGCCGTATCGGAAAAAGAGCTGGAGAATACCTTATCCGGTATGGTCGCCGCCACTGCTGTTCCTGGGGCGGCCTACGAATGGCAGCAGGAGGCTTCAGGTCTGGGCGGCTACAACGTCAAGTTCGCCGAACGCCCCACTGACCGGATTCTGGTGCGCGTCTCGGGGCAATACGCCGTGTCGCCCGGTGAACCATCGCGCTTTGGGGTGAAGCTGTCGACGGCGCTGATTCCCAGAAACGCCTACAAAGCTCAAATCTTGAGTACGGCAAATCTGGGCTACGATCCCGCATTGCAGGTGGAGGCTTACAAGCCGTTCGGCGGGAGCCAGTACTTTATCGCTTCCCAGTTCTTTGGCGGAAGAACTCATTTCAACAGCTACACAGGGCCGGACCGCCAAAGCGACAATCGAGACCGAATCGGGGGGGCCTTTTACGCCGGAATTGGGACCTGGCGCTTTGCCCAGCTTCGACTCGGTGCCCAAGCGGGGTACGATTCGTACAGCCGCACAGTGGTCGTTGACGGCGTTTCATCACGTAACGGGGGATTCACCATTCCGGAGGCACGGTGGATCATAAATCATCAGGATTCCGGTGGATTGCCCACGCGCGGTACACGCTTCGAAGGCGAGACCGGGTATTTCCTGCGAAGCACCGGAGACTACCCGTTCCTTCACGCAGACTTCAACACCTTTAGGCCTTTAGACCCCAAAGTGACTCTCTTTGCGACCAACCATGTCGGCACAAGCTTTGGCCGAAAGCTTAACTATTTCGATCAGTTCACTGCTGGCGATCAAACCAACATGGCTGCATTCCGGTACCAGGAGTTTCATGCAAATACGCTAGTGACTGCTGGCTCAGGTGTAATTCTGCATGGCCGGCCCATTCGGCATGTTTCCTCTCATCCCGGCCTTGCGCTTTGGTATGAGGCCGGCCGCTTTGATGCCGGCTCCGCAGGCTGGAGTACACATCAGAGCGCATCCATCGGTGCTTTCTTCCCGACACAGATAGGAGCAACAGGATTCGAGATGAGCTTTGATGAGAATGGGAAAGCGCGGTTCCGATTGACGCTCGGAAGCTTCTGAGCGCCTGTCGCAGTGACTGCCGTGACCGCAGTCCGATTAACCATTTCTGTTTCCGGTCACCCTGTATTGAATTTAGCCGTCTTCGATCTTGATCGAAGCATGTCAGTTTCCCTGTGGTCGATCGGCAATGAAGGTGCGGGATGGACGACCGTGAGAATCCGGTTTCCTTGGAAGGAAGCCGGTACAAGGCGCTGCTTGAGGTGTCGTCGGCACTTGCGAAACAGCCTGACATTCACGTATTTTTTGCGCACCACCTCTGTTGCTTTCCAGAGCTGCCACATTCGATTCTATGCCTGTGTGCCTGGGTCCCATCAGCACGCAGGCGTCGAACGACTACCGCGCCAGCACGTCAGCCGCCTTGAGGAACCACGGGTCCAGCGGCTTCTTGCCCACGACCACCTCTTCGAGGGGCGTCGTGTTGATCACGCCGTTCTCCACCCCGACAAGGACTCCGCTCTCTCCCGCAATAATGCGATCGGCCGCCTCGGCTCCTAGCCGGGTGCCAAGCAAACGGTCCCTGCATGTTGGCACCGCCCCGCGCTGCACATATCCCAGCACTGTTGACCGAAACTCGAACCCGCGCAGGAGTCCGTGCTCCTCGAAATATCGGCACAGACCCTCCGCGTTATATCGCGCACCCTCTGCGACGACCACGATGGCGTGCGGCTTTCCATGCTCGTACGCGCCGTGGATGCGTTCGGCCAGTTGCTCCGGAGCAAGATCTACTTCGGGGATGACAATTGCTTCCGCGCCTCCGGCCACGCCGGCCATGAGCGCGAGAAAACCGCATTTGCGCCCCATTACTTCCACTAGCAGCACACGTTGATGCGAACTCGCGGTGATCTTCAGATTGTCAATCGCGTTCAGCGCCACGTTCACGGCCGTGTCGACACCGATCGTGACCTCCGAACCGTACAGGTCGTTGTCAATCGTCGAGGCTACGCCGACCACCGGGAATCCCATCTTGCTCAACGCATTGGCGCCGGTCTGCGAGCCATTGCCGCCAATGACCACCAGCCCATCGATCCCTGCGCCGCGCAAGCGCCGGACCGCCAGTTCTACGCCCTCTTCGGTTCTGAACTCAGGACAGCGCGCCGATCCGAGAATCGTCCCGCCGCGCTGGATAATGCTGCTCACATCTCGCGGGCCCATCCGTTTGAAGTCTGCCGCAATCAGGCCCGAATACCCATGCATCACACCCCAGGTGTGCACTCCGCGCGAGTGTCCCGTGCGAACGACTGCTCGAATAGCGGCATTCATCCCCGGGGCATCTCCTCCACTTGTCAGCACTGCAAGATTATTCACCAATTCTCCCCTGACTTGAATTCGGTTCGTGTGAAATTGTCCTCGAACTGCGGACGGGTAAAGCGTGAGGATCGATAGCTGGCATCCAGCTCTGATCTCCTCGGCAACGGACTAGCGTGTCGAACAACCAGGAATACGAAGCATCACCGGTACCAGAGGATGTCAGATGCCTCCAAGGGGACAAATGCCTCGGGGTGAAAAGGAACAATCCTGGGCGTAAAATCCTCTGCCGGCCGAGTCGCGGGAACCGACGCGGAGTAGCAGCAGACATTCTGTCCGACTAAGGATTCGCCGCGAACCATGACCTGCCGAATAGGTTCGTCGCCATTGGCGGCGTTGGCGTAGAGTTCGACCTGGATCGCGCCAGGATCCATTTCGTCCAGATGAACCTGAATATCGAAATGATGATGCTCTTCGGTGCTCTCGATTCGCACCGAGCCGAATCGCAACCTTGACCAATATTCGGCGAGATGACGCTTCCAGTCGAGCAGGCTCTCTGCACATTTGCCACTGTCGTTGGCTCTGCGCAAGTACGCCGCGGCCAGGGGCAGATAATACTTTTCCGTGTACTCCAATACGCATCGGGTTGCAGAAAACGCTGGCGTCAGGCGAGCCATGCTTTCACGCACCCGAGCGATCCAGCCAGCTGGAATACCCGAATTGTCCCGCTTGTAGAACTCCGGAATGACTTCCTGTTCGAGCAGGGCATAGAGCTGCTCTGCCTCTTTGACGTCCTGGGCCGGGTCGTCCCCATGCTCGAGGCCGTCCCCGAGCGCCCAGCCTACATCGTGGGAGTATGCCTCTGCCCACCAGCCATCGAGTTCGGACAAATTGAGACCGCCGTTGACCAGCACCTTCATCCCACTGGTGCCGCATGCTTCCCAAGGACGGCGCGGTGTATTCAACCAGAGATCGACACCTTGTACCAGGTGCTCGGCCATTCGCATGTCATAGTCGGCGAGGAACACTACGTGTGAACGCGCGTGGCCACGGCGGATAAACTCGATCCAACGTTGAATCATCGCCTGCCCCGGAGTGTCCTGAGGGTGAGCCTTGCCCGCGATCACCAACTGTACCGGCCTCTCTTTATTCGTCAGAATGGCCAACAAGCGTTCGGAGTCATGCAGTAGCAGATTCGGCCGCTTATAGGTGGCAAAGCGGCGCGCAAAACCTATCGTGAGTGTATCCGGCTCAAAGATCCTCTGGGCATCGGCAATTTCTTCTGGCCGTCCGCCATGACCCGCCATCTGGCGCGCCAGTTGTTTACGGATGTAGTCGACGAGGGATTTTCGTGAGGCCGAACGCATCTGCCAGAGGCGGACGTCTGAAACCTGTCGGACATTCTCGCCCAGTTCTCTGATCAGGTCATCTGGCTTCAGATGCGTCGTCCACGGGCGCTTTCCGCACACCTCCGTCCACAACTCGTCGGCCTGGGCAGAACCCCACATAGGAACGTGAACACCGTTCGTCACATGGCCGATAGGTACCTCCGCTTCCGGCCAGCGGGGAAAACTGTTGTGAAAGATTTTCCGGCTCACCAGCCCATGCAGCCGGCTCACACCGTTGACTGCTCCGCTGCCCCGCATCGCCAACAATGCCATGTTGAAAGGTTCCGAGTTGTCCTCTGGGTTGTGACGGCCGAGGGCGAGCAGTGTGTTGATTGGAATGTGCAGAATGTCGGCCGCATAGTGCCTGAAAAAAGTGTCCATGAGTTGTGGCGCGAATCGGTCGAATCCTGCCTCCACAGGGGTGTGGGTAGTAAAGAGATTCCCAGCGCGGGTTGCCGCAAGCGCAACGTCAAACGGCACGCCCTGGCTCTCCATGAAGTCCCGCGCTCTTTCGAGTACGGAGAACGCAGCGTGACCTTCATTGAGATGGCAAATCTCAGGTTGCTTTCCAAGCACGCGTAGCAGGCGCCATCCCCCGATCCCCAATACCATCTCCTGGGCGATCCGCACCTCAGGTCCGCCGCCATACAGTTCACTTGTAATGCCCCGATAGGTCGGCGGGTTTGCGGGGTCATTGGTGTCGAGCAGGTAGAGCTGTACCCGCCCCACCTTGACCTCCCAGGTACGAAGCCACAAACGGAAACCGGGTAAGTTCACAGCAATGCGCAACAACTCCCCGTTGGGCTGCCGCACGGGCCGGATAGGTAGTTGCCCCGGTTCGTTGAAAGGATAGAGTGCTTCCTGCATGCCTTCGGCATTGATTTGCTGCCGAAAGTAGCCTCTCTGATAGAGCAGGCCGATGCCCGTCACCGGAAGGCCAAGGTCACTGGCTGCTTTCAATTGGTCAGCGGCCACGTTGCCGAGCCCGCCGGAATAAATCGGCAACGCGTCGCTCAGCATGAACTCCATGCTGAAATATGCAATGCCGCTGAGCGAAGCTTCCGGCACGGAGCGCTGAAACCAGTTCGCCGCTTCTTCGCGCTTGGCCCTTGTTTCCAGAACCTCATCGAGGGTGCGCCGGAACTGCGGAGTCGAGCTGACAGTCTGTAGCCTTTCGCGGGAGACTGTCTGCAAAATCACCCATGGGTTGTGCGCTAGTCCCCACAACTCCGGGTCGAGTTGCCTCCAGAGTTCGTCCGCGGCATGGCTCCATGACCAGTCCAGATTCAACGCCAGTTCCGTTAATGAGTTCACTACGGAGTTGCCAGAATATTTGTTCGTTTCGGGATTCATTTTGTTCTCCATTCAAGAGCCGCCAAAGTTGATCTGTTATCCGGCTTACAGAAGCCTGGCCCGCGGAAGCCCGCGAGCCCGAATTCCGCCTTCAGTCATGTTTCCAAAAGTGCTGTAGAGCAAGAAGCCGCGCCTCTTCGATCTGCTGCGGAGAAACACCCAAAAAAGTGGCACATTCCTGATCCGTGCATCCTTCGAGGACCGATAAGACATACACAAAGCGCTCAAAGTCTGGAAGCGCAAGAATTGCCGAGAACCGTGGATCTTGGGATGCAAGTCTTGGCAAACTGCCTTCCTCCGCCGCACAAAGCCAGCCTTCATCAAACGCGCGCTTACCAGCGAACTTGGCCATTCGACTACGCCGCCAGATAGTAAACGAATTGATGTTCAGCCTGATTCCGGTTCAAGTCGTTGACGATTTCGTGAGCTTCCAGGACCGGCATGCCGCCGAATGGCGAGTAGGGGATACCAGCCTTTCTGTAATGCTCCTGTTGAAATGGAAGCGACTCGGTCCGATCGTCGTTGATTCTCCTGCGAGTGAATGTTTGGAACCGCATGGTTGATCCTTTCCTGTAATTGTTGTCGGATGGACGAAGGCAAGGAGTTTCCGCCAAGAAGCAGACGAATTCTGCGCTAGCATCATCGTGACCCTCCGGAGTCGGCGTCGTGAGCCCTTGTCTCGGGGTGTGGCGCGATGAGTCGAAGTGCATTGCCAATGACGATGCGCCGTGCCCATGAATGCGCCCAATCCCGAATCGCTGCGTTGTCGTCAGCAGCCAGATCGAGACCAGGCACGAAACATCGTTCTGCCTTTGCGCGATCTGCAGTCAGCAGATAGGAGAGGAGATAAAGCCTGACCCGATCCGCTGCAGGCGCACGGCGGCTGGTGTCAAGTGCTGTGTACTTTTTCTTGCAGCCATCGGCGGCCGGAAATGCATTACGGCAGTTCATGTGCGAGTCCTCAATTGCTCAGTCGCGAGTGCAGCGAAGCTATGGAAACCCACGTCATCAGCACTTGCGGGCACTGAGGTTTCGGTTGGCCCGCCGGGACAATGAAACGCCATTTCATTTCAAGATGCGACCCTCTCTGTGACTTCCCGTTCATCGCGATGTCCTTTCCAAAAAACTCTTCCCACCGGAAGGGGCTACTTTGCCTTCTGGGCGCGGGGAGTCAGCTTGCGCAAGACAAATTCCTGCACTAACCCGCTCACTTCGCGCTCGGCGGTACTGATGGCAAATTGTCCAAAGATCATTCCTGCTCCCCGATTCGATTGCGGATAATAAATGTTCATGAGAGCGCTGGCCGCAAGGTCGCCTCCCACGCTTGAGTAATTTGGTTGCCACCGGCCGTTGTCGCCCTTACAAACGAATGGACTGGCCAAGGCGTGCCCCAGACGAGATCTTGTCGTTCCTGTGCCCTGATAGAAATAGCGTGGATCCTGGTGCAGAAGAGACGGCAGGATAGCGCCACCGATCAGAATGTCGCTGAATCCGTCGGCAGCTTCGGCGCCGAAACGCTGGCCGTATCCTTTGGAGCCCAGTACATAGTTGGGGGTCCGCGCGGCCTGCCTGACGCCAGACATGAATGCGACTCCTGTCCAGGTAACCGGATCGACAGAAACCCTCACCGCAAGTTGAAACTTCAGCTTCGTAGTAAGGGGCACGGCATTCTCGGAGTCGTAAACGGTGTAGAAATTTGGAATGAAACCCAGAACGCGCTGTTGCTCTTCGACATGCACCTGCTCGGTGGCTATTTCGACATTCGAAGCATGAACCGTTATCGATGTCGTTGGGTCAGCGATCCTGAGCTTGATTCCCGTCATGAAAAAAACCGAGTGGTCCGAGGTGAGGACAACGGCGGGAGAGGTCCAATTCTCGAAACCATCCACGGATACCTGAACTTGGTAAGGAACTCCGAACTTGAGCCCGTGGAAATTAAAAGCCGCTATGTCGTTCGCACTTGCCGTTTGATTCTCGCAGGGGGAAGGGCATTGGAGCGTGACGAGCGCGCCGGGGACAAGACCGTCATT
Source organism: Acidobacteriaceae bacterium (assembly GCA_003166055.1). Next base: position 1,639 of record PMWR01000495.1, on the reverse strand, counting down.
TACGTCCAGTACAGTACCGCTGATGCTTCCAAACAGCGCGCCGGAAGATGCAATGTCCTCCGCCATTGCTGGCATCGCCGTCATTAAGCAAATCAAGAGCAGGCATTTCCAATACATCGTTGATTTCCTCACACCATGGAGGAAATGCAAGGGGAATGCCAAACTTCTGAGTCGCTAACTTCCTTGTTTTCATAAGGGAGCTCCGCCAACCGCGGACCCTGTCGAAACTGTCGACGACGATTCGGAAGGCTGTCGGCGGCCTTTGCGTGCTAATCGGAGGTGCTCACGGGCCGATCACTACGAGATGGAAGTTGGCAATTTCGCCCCGGATCAGTTACTGCAGCCAGCATCTTCCTTGAATGAATCTGGCGAGGCTTTGAGAAGTTCGTGCAATCGAAGTTTTCGGCAATGGAAAACTTCGACGACTCTATCTCACGTATGGCAGTGCGGTTGTCGACCAACAGCTGGGCTTTAAATGTGAAGCGTACGTAATCGTCGCGGGTGTGATCCGTGACGGTGACTACGCGATCATTGGCGCCCATTCGTAAAGCGGCGCACGGGACAGGCTCAATGACCGCGTTCAGCGTACTTCCTGAGAGCTGTTGTAGAGGGGATCCTCAGCATACTGCCCCGGATCTCCACCAGTCCGCGTTGTTTGAAGGCTATCAGCGCACGCGTGACAGTCTCACGCGCTGCGCCGATAAACTCCGCAATCTGAGAATGGGTCAGGGCCATGCGAAACTGGGTCTGGTCTCCAGTCATTTCCCCTCGCTGTCCCCACTCTAATAATTGCGATGCCAATCTCTTGCGAACACAGGTCGTCAATCCAACGATACGCAGCGTGACGCATGCATTCCTGTGAATTGTCATGAGCTCGAGTGTCGCAAGGCGACTTACCTCTGGATATCGCTGCGCAAAACGAAGAAAATCGCACCGTGTGACCAAAGCTATCTTGGACCGATAAACTGTATCCGCCGACCACTCAGAGAGGCTTCCAAATAATGCGGAGTGCATTCCAAGCACATCGCCGGGCCTCGCAATTCGAAGGGTCAGCCTCCTGCCACCGACATCTTGCAGCGACAGTCTGACGTCTCCGGCAAGAACGACGAATACTTGGCTCAGGGTCTCCTGTTCCAGGAACAGGATGCGGCCGGCTTCGTAGTCCACAATGGACATGATCGATTCGAGGTCCCGCAATGCCACTGCTGGCAGCATCCCCAGGGGAGTGCTCGTAGCCCAGGACCGGAATTCTCGGTTACTCGATACAAGATGCGGAGTGCGTACGCTCCATCCGCTTTTGAATGTTACCTGCGCCGCTGTGCTTGCCATAGCTCAGGTCTGCCTTTCTCACGCTCTGAATGTCTGATCGATTTCAGATGGTTGCTTCACGTCGCTCCCCGCGCGAGCGTTGGTCAGAGGGGTTTGCTGACCAAATCCCAACTGAAAGCCGCCGGACCCTGAGAAGGAACGAGACGGATAGCACCATACCAACGAGCTGTGCGCTTGCGAGAATCATTGCCACATTCATTGCTAAACCTCCATGCTTTCTACCCGGACACTCAGACTGACTGGGGGTCCCGGCCCTCGTCACCTTCCAAGATGAGAGCCGGGTCACACCCCGGCAAGCTACTGCCCTTGC
>PMWR01000512.1:6525-11671 GCA_003166055.1 Acidobacteriaceae bacterium | reverse complement strand
CCAATAAAATCAATAACTTAAAAACTCGTGAACCCGACCCGCTGGTGGTGGCTCAGGGTGTCCACGTGCTGGAAGGCCAGTGATTATTTGGCTTCTCGCCGAATTCTGGTTGCAAGACCATTTACAAAAACGTCTACAGCCGGAAGAGTCGATCCAGATTTACACCTTGATAGTCAAAATGGATGCTCTGCCCATCCATTTGATTGAACGACAGGTTGGGATTTTGTCGAGGAGCGGCGGGGAGAAAGGGCGCTTACCAGGATCCGTCCGATCCGAGTTTCGCAAATTCAAAGATTTCGCCTGCAACTCAGTGCAGCATCGATANNTATTTGGCGAGCCCGACGCGCCGGACAAGGTCGTCGAAGCGCGGGTCCGAGCGCAACGGGTCGAGGCATGGGTCGATCTTGAGATAGATGAGGCCCACATCATGAGCCTTGTACGCGTCCTCCAGCCACTTGAAGGCTTCTTGCTTGTCGCCCAAGCCGGTGTAAATCAGCGCGATCTCGTATCTTCCCACTCCATCCTTGAGTACATACGCTTCAAGGCGTGCAATCGTCTTGCGAGCTGCGGCCACCTGGCCGGCGCGCGCGTAGGCATTTCCGAGGTGACCAAGAGAATCGGCGCCGTGGCCAGATTTCAGAAACTCATTGATTGACTCCGTATACATTCCCTTCTCGGCATAGACATCCCCGAGCAGGAAACTCCAGTCCGGCGGATTGATGTCGAGCGCCCTCACTCTTCGGATCAATGAGAGCGCCTGATCGTACTGGCGCGAGAAGTAGTAGATGAATCCCTCAAAGTGGAAGGAGCGGCCGGAGACGGGATCGAGATCGACGCCGCGCTCCACTTCAGCAAGGGCTTCACGCAATTGGCCGGTTCGCACCAGGTAGAACGCATACTTCTGATGGATGGGAGCTGAATTTGGATTGAGCGCGAGGGCGCGATGAAACTCTGTCGCCGCAGTCGGCCAGTCCCAATCCAGTGTCATTGCGGTATTGGCAAGTTCGGTGTGGCCTTCAGGAAGCGAATCATCCAACTCAATGGCGCGCGTTGCTTCAGTCTTCTGTTTTGAAAACGCATCGTTATAAGGCATCCGGCCAGACTCGCCCATTCTGCCGTAGCAAGCGGCCAGGGCGGCGTGCGCCTGCGCATAGTTTGGGTTTTTGCCGACAGCCCGATCAAAATACTCAATCGCGCTTTTGCAATCGTCCGCGTCGAGTTGAAGCATTCCGTGCAGGTAGAGTTCCTGGGCCTCGGGGTCGATTGGGCGCCTGCGCGCCAGGCGGGCCTGCTCCTGCGGCGTCACTTTGATGCTGATCTCATCGGCGATGGCCTGCGCCACTTCTCCCTGCAAAGCAAGCACACTCGTCATGTCGCGGACATAGGTATGCGCCCAGATGGGCCGATCGGTCCTGGCATCGATCAACTGCGCGCTGATGCGTACCTGGTTGCCTTCGCGCAATACGCCGCCCTCGACGACACCGTCGACGGAGAGCTCATGGGCAATTTGGGGCAGTTGTTTCTTTGTGCCCTTGTAACTCATTGCCGACGTCAGGGAGATGACACGCAGCGTGGAAACCTGGCCCATGTCGTTGATCAGTTCTTCCGTCATCCCGTCGGCGAAGTACTCCTGCGCCGGATCTCCGGAAAGGTTTTTGAGCGGCAAGATCGCGATGGAACGAATCTCGCTTCTCGAACTGGAATCGATGACCCACCGTTTGATGCCGAAATAACCGGCGATGACGATGAGGGCAAACCCAAACAGAAAGGCGGCCCGCACATAGGGCCTGCGGAGCCATTTCCGGCGAGATGGAAGGAGCGGCTCAGCTGCGTTCGCGACCACCCTTCCACCGTCGTCGCCGTTACCGGGTGCGGAGGCGGGAAGCACGGCAGGCTGGGGTACGCTCTTGCCGGCGTGAAGGGACTCTGTTGCTTCACCGGGTTCAAAGCAAAACCGGGGCACATAGGAGCCGCTGGGAAGTTCAATGCGGACTGACGGCTTTTGCTTCGATTCAATATAGTACTGTGCCAGTTTTTTCCGGACTTCAGTGGCCTTGACGCGGACCACGGAATCACTTCCCGTGTCGTAGCCTACCGGACGCCCGAACATCTCAGCGCCAATCATCCGCTCGCGCAGGCTATCGAATTCACCGTGGAGCGCATGTCCGACGATCAGGCGAAGAAAATCCTGGGTGCGCCTGCTGCCCGCGAATGCGTGGCTGGCAAGTACCTCGTCGAGGTGATGGTGCACCAAATCGATATGTTCCGGGCTGAGTACTTCCGGCTCCCGAGATGGATCGGCTGTCAACATATCGCACTGAGATTCCCTTTGACTCACAACTATACCATCGCCCCGATTCCTGCGCCTTGAGGGCGCCAACAAACGGGGACACACGGGCCGTAATCAATCCTCTTCATGTGCGGCGTAAGTCAATGATGCATATAGATATATCTCCAGCAAACGTGCCAGCAAGCCGTTAATAGCGTTGTCAGTGGCAGAGAACCGGTGTTTGAATCGCGGTGCTCTTCAACAGGGCTGAAATCGCGGAATGTACGGGGAAACGCTTACCGGCTTGTATCATTTGGCATTTTCAGCATTTGGAGCGCCGGAGTAAGCAGACGTTTTCCGAAACACAGAGAGAGCGGGTTGCAAAGCAGTTTCGGAGGACCCGGATCAAGAGGAAAGGGTGAAGCTTTCAACCGCCCGGAATCATAGCAATGCAGGCATCGAGCGAAGCACCAACCCTGAAGAAGCCTGAACGGTATACTTCGTTCCGGCAAGTTTTCAGGAGGGTTATGAACAGACGGCTTCGCAACTGTGGTTTTGCTTGTTTCTTGTTTCTCGGGCTTATGGCGAAAGCACAACCGGCAGCAAACGAGGCTGTCCGGCAGGCAATGCAGCAGGGGGCTGCGGCAATGACATCAGGCAAGTTCGATCAGGCGGTTGAGGCTTATACAAGCGTCACGCACCTGCAGCCCGGTTTTGCGGAGGGGTTCTTTAACCTCGGACTGGCTGAGGAGCAGGCGGGCCATCTTGCCGAGGCTCGGATCGCCCTCGAACAAGCGCTTCATCTGAAGCCGGCCTTGCGGGGAGCGCACCTCTTCCTGGGAACCGTGGCTTATAAGCAGAACCGTTACAAGGAAGCCGAGGACGACTTCCAGGCCGAGACTCGCGGCGATCCGCGCAGTGCCAAAGCCTTCATGTGGCTTGGTGTCTCCCGCCTGGCCGAGGATCGACCGGAGGCAGCGATTGCCCCTCTGGACAAAGCCCATGAGCTCGATCCCAACGACGTAGACACTCTTTATCATCGCGGTCGCGCGTACTTCCTGGTGGCGAAGGACTCCTATGCGGCTATGTTCAAGGCCGATCCGGATTCGTTCCGGGTGCACCAGGTGCTGGCCGATTCCGCAGCCGAGGCGTATCGCGCTGAGGAAGCGATTTCCCAATACGAAACCGCCATCAAGTTGGCGCCGAGGCAGTCTGGCTTGCACGAGAGCCTGGGCGATCAATATTGGACTTCAGGAAACTTGGACAAGGCCGCCGAAGCGTACAAAGCCGAGTTGGAGATTGATCCCACCGACACGATGGCAAAGTTCAAGCTGGGGAGTCTTTACGTGGTGCATGCCAACTCCGCCGAGGGCGTTCCGCTGCTGCGTGAGGCGCTTAAGGAAGATCCCACGCTGCGCGACGCGCACTACTACCTCGGCGACGGATTGCTTGACCTTGGTCAGACTGCGGAGGCAGCCAAGGAGTATGAGTTGGCCATTGCTCCGGACCCGAGCGACGATCGCGCCATGACCTCCTATTACAGGCTGGCGCAGGCTTACAAAAAGCTGCACAGAATGGACGATGCCCGCGAGGCATTGGCCAATTATCAGAGGCTCAAAGCCCAAACCGATGCGCGGCAGGACTCACGGCGCGCGCAGATTGTCCGGAAGAGATCTCAGCTTCCGGTCGACGATTCGGGCAAGTTGCCCGGATCCATCGATCAGTGAACCGGGCGGCATAACCACAAAACCGTTGCTCGGCCGTTTCTTGCAATACAGATGCTTTCGGCGGTCTTCAAGGATGGATCGATAGCACAGATACGAGGCGTAAGGAGTCGCAATTGCGGTTAGACGTTTGCTCAGGAGGCAGACTATGAATCATGTTTTTACACAAACTCCTTCGAGTCAAAGGAGTCCGCTGGCCAGGATTGCAGCCTGGAAATCATTGGCAGTCTTGATCGCGTTCGCTGCGCTGCTGCTCGGTGCGGGGTTGCCGGCACGCGCACAGCTTGACACCGGTTCCATCGGTGGTTTGGTCACAGATCCCGCCGGGAAGGTTGTCCAGGGAGCGAAAGTGACGGCCCGCGAAGCCGCTACCGGCACTTCCTATTCGACGGTCAGCTCCAGCACCGGCTACTATAACCTCCCCTCCGTTCGCCCTGGAACCTACGAGGTGAATGTCAGTGTAACCGGCTTCAAAAATGCTGTTTACAGCGGCGTTTCTGTGGCCGTCGGGTCGAGCACTACGCAGGACATCTCACTCGCCGTCGGCGCAGCCACCGAGGTGGTCAGTGTCACAGGCGGCACCGTCTCTCTGGAGACGGAAACCTCTGAGATCGACGCAACCATCGCGCCCGAACAGGTCGCCGACTTGCCACTTCAAGTCAGCGGAAACCTCCGCTCCCTTTCCTCGCTGGAATTTCTCGTTCCCGGTACCGTCGGCCCCGGCACATCGTCGGGAGGGTCAGGATTCCAGATGACCAAGATCAACGGCGGCCAGGAAGAAGGCACAGACTACCTCGTCGACGGTATCACCACCAACCGCATGGAGAACGGCTCCGGGTCATTCGACGTCGTTGCGCCTACGGTTGAAGCTGTGAACGAGTTCCACATCAGCCTTTCCGGCCTGCCCGCGGAACTGGGCAGAACCACCGGCGGCCTGGCCAACTTCAACACCAAGAGCGGCGGCAACAGCTATCATGGCGCCCTGTTCGACATCTACAAGAATTCCGCGTTGGACGCTAATAACTGGTTCAACAACGGCTACCTTGCTGAAACCTCCGGCTCCGATGTCGCTACTCGCGACGCTCTGCAACGTCCACCGGACACCAAGAACGATTTTGGCGGCAGCCTGGGTGGTCCCATTCTCATTCCGCAC
>PMWR01000512.1:0-6383 GCA_003166055.1 Acidobacteriaceae bacterium | reverse complement strand
AACGGCTTGAATTTGCCTGAACCGCTCACCAGCGGCGGCGGCGGTCAGGCGAACCAGCTCGGCAAGCTTTTCCGCATGGGGTGGGACTGGATTGCCAGGCCAAATCTGGTCAACTCGCTGACCTTTGGCACCAATCGCTCCAACAACTACAACCAGTCGCGCGCAGTGAATTTGAACTCAGACTGGGATAGCACGCTGGGCATCCCCAACGGCTCCGGCCCTGTCTTTCCGGGCTTTGTTTTCAACGGCAGTCCGTTTCCCGGCTTTGGCGAGAACGACGACGCCCAAGACGTGGACAACATGATTGCTTTGAATGACATCATTCACTGGCAACATGGCAGGCACAGCTTCAGCATCGGCGGTGAAGACCAATATCACCAATTCTCTTTTGTCAGCAAGATTGGTGGAACCTGTAGCGGCACATCCGGCTGCTACAACTTCTGGGACAATCAGACCGCATCCGACACCACGTACTGGGGACAGGATGGCAACGCCTTTGCCGCCTTTCTCATTGGCGAAACCGGGACGGCAAATGCTCTCAATCAGTTGCACGCCCCGCGCTGGATTGCACATTACGGCGCGTTGTATGCGCAGGACAACTGGAAAATCAAATCCAACTTGACCCTCAACCTTGGAATCCGGTGGAGCTACGATACGCCGCGTCACGAAGCGGACGGAGATACGGCGATCCTGGATGAGACGGCTCCGAACTCCGCCGCCAATGGCATTCCTGGCGCTCTGGTCTTTGCCGGCAAGGGCGTGGGCCGCAACGGAAGCGTGAACGAGACGTGGGCCAACGTCTATCACAAGGACTTCGAGCCGCGCGTTGGCTTTGCCTGGGAACCCGGATTCCTCGACCACAAAGACGTCCTGCGGGGCAATGCTGGAATCTATTATGGTCCGCTGGTCTATGCCGATTTCGGGCAAGGCACCTTGCAAGGATTCACCGTCAATCAAACCCTCTTCACCGCAGACCCTCTTGACGGCCCGCCGGAGGATGGAGGCATGCCGGTGTTGCCGACCACACCGAACCTCGATCCAACCCAGTTGAATACTCAGAGCGTAGACCACGTGGGCAAGCCCTACGGGCGTCCCGCGATGGTTGAGACCTGGACACTTGAAAATCAATATCAGATCAGCGCCAATCTCTTCGTATCGCTGGGATACCTGGGCATGCATTCCACGCGCCTGCATGGCCTCATCAACTATCCCAACGACATTCCGCTCGCCGATCTGCAGATGGGCAGCTACCTCGAGTGGTGGATCGGACTTCCGCCTCCGGGGATTACGCCTCCCTACGCCAACTTCATCAACGAGTGGGGCTTCGAGGAATGGGTCGAGCAGGCCCTGCGTCCCTTCCCGCAGTACGGCTACATCAACGAAGACAGCTACCTGCAAAACGTGGGGCAGGCCAGCTACGACGCATTGACCGCAAAGGTCGAGCGCCGCTTCCACAACGGTCTCAATATCCTGGGCTCTTACACATTCTCCAAGACGTTGACCGATGCCGACGCCATCCAGCCCTACTACAGCACCCTGCAGAATCAGGGTGGAACGCAGAATCCCTATGACCACAAGGCGGAAAAGGCTGTCAGCAACGAAGACATCCCCAACAACCTTGTTGTCAGCTACCTTTATGAACTGCCCGTTGGCAAGGGCAAGCCGTTCCTCGCCAATTCGCCCAAGGTCGTGAGTGCTGTCGTCTCCAACTGGAGAGTCAGCGGCGTGCAGCGCTACCTGGGTGGGCAGCCAATCAGCTTCTTTGGAGCCAACGGCATCCCTGGATTTGACAATGGCATTCGTCCCAACCGCGTAGCGGGACAGGCCGCGAAGAGACCGGGACCAATCAACCCCTTCACCTTCAGCAATACCGGTACAACCGGTTACAACCATTCATCCGGCGCCTGCACCACCGGCTTCTGGAACTGCGCAGCTTTCGCAGAACCAAACCCGGCCCCGGCTCCCAACGTTCCCTACGTCTTCGGCAACATGCCGCGCAACTCCGCCGACATCCGTGGCTTCGCGTTCTACGACGAAGATTTTGGCATCAACAAAGCCATTCCGATCACGGAGAGGATCAAAATGGATTTCCGCGGTGAAATGTTCAACGCCTTCAACCGTCACTCGTTCAACAAACCCGATTCAGGAGTTCAAGACACCAACTTCGGACAGGTAGGCAGCACCTTGCTTGGACCCAGAAATGTCCAGTTCACAATGAGGATCACTTACTAACCAGCTTTCTCCGGGCCGCTTGATGTGTCCGGAGAGTTTGCCAGGCGCGACGCTCGTTTCATGGGCGTCGCGTCCTTCGCAAGCATTCAGCACTTCTTTTCGCATTCCAGGGATGCAAATCCCGTTCACACAAGAGAGAGAGTCCTCGTGCGCGTTATCTGTCTTACCCTCGCCGGCCTCATCCTGAACCTCGTGTCGCCGCTCAAAGCCCAGACGGTTGAGGGCCAGAAGCCCCAGGCGCTGACCCTCAGCGGTGACTATTCCATTACTCACGATCCATCCATTGGACGCGAGGGCAACAACTACTACGTCTTCGCCACCACCTCAAACGCAAATGAGGGTCAGTTCCCCATTCGCTGCTCGAACGATTTGCTGGCCTGGAAGCTCTGCGGCCATGTCTTCGACAAGATTCCTGCCTGGATTCGCGAGGCGAGTCCCACAACCAGAGACCTATGGGCTCCCGACATTTCCTTCTTTCAAGGCAAGTATCACCTCTACTATGCCTACTCGACGTTCGGCTCCAATACTTCGGGGATTGCCCTCGCCACCAACGACACGCTCGATCCGCAGAGCCCCAAATACCACTGGCAAGATGAAGGGCTGGTCCTCAACTCCGCTCACGGCGACGACTTCAACGCTATCGATCCCAACATCGTCTTCGATGAAAAAGGCCAGCCGTGGCTCAGCTTCGGTAGCTTCTGGGGCGGCATCAAAATGCGCCGCATCGATCCTGTGACCGGCAAGACTTCTTCCGCGGATACCAGGCTCTACTCGCTGGCAACCCGCGCCGTGCCCGCCCTGCCGGAACCGCCAAAGCCGGGTTTGCCGGGGGACTGGCAGGCGATCGAAGCGCCTTTTATAGTGCACCACGGCGACTTCTACTATCTGTTTGTGTCGTTCGATTTGTGCTGCCGCGGCACGAAGAGCAGCTATCGCACCATGGTGGGCCGGTCGCCAAGCGTAACTGGACCGTACGTGGATGCGGAGGGCAAGCCGATGCTGCGAGGAGGCGGGACTCAGCTTTTGTGGCCCAACAGCCGGTGGATCGGTCCGGGAGGAGAATCTGTCCTTCTGCGGCCGGAGGGCGATTTGATCGTGTTCCATGCCTACGACGCCGTTACCGGCAAACCCGCCCTTCAGATCTCAACACTGGGTTGGGATGACGGCTGGCCGCACGCGATGCTGAGCACAGCCGGCGAATCGAAGTAAGGGGGTGCACTCAGCCCCCAACGCGATTGCGGAATTCGGTATAGCCTGCCATCAATGCCGACTCACCGCTGCATCCCAAGAACCCTGATCCAAGAGAACAGGACTGGAGATCTCATGCACCATTTGTTTGAGCGCGTCACAAGAGCGCAATCCATTAGTGGTCTGGGCATTGCGCTCGCCGCGGGTGCGATGCTCACCGGCTGCGGCGGCGCTGGGAGCACCGGCGGAGGAGGTGGCGGTGGCGGCGGAGGATCCACGCCCGACATGGGCACGTTGACAGCGGTCAGTGATAACTACCAATACACGCTCACCAATGCCTCAAGCAGTCTTGTCCTGGGCATCTCCGGTCAGAGCCAGGTCGCCGGCACCGATGTTGTGCAGGAGTCCGACACCGGTACAACCGATGCCCAGTGGCATTTCATTCCCATGAACAATAACCAGTTCAACGTCGAGAACATGCTGACCCATCAGGTCCTGGGCATTCTGAACGCGTCTACCTCGCCCGGCGCGCAGGCTTTGCAATACGCCGATAACGGCACCCCTGACCATCTATGGGAGTTCTACGTGCTCACAGACGGCAACTACCTCATCAAGAATGCGAACAGCAATTACTACCTCCAGGACGATGGCTCAGGCACGACCTCTGCGGCAACAATCGATCAAGGAGCCCGCGCCACCACCGGTACCGGCTGCACCTGCCAGGAGTGGAAGCTGACCTCGTCCAATACATCGCCCTACCCAGATCCAATCTCAGTCAACGTCACTTACACGGCGCCGGATGCATCCTCAATCGGGACTCACGATCCTTCGATACTGAAAGTTGATTCAACCTATTACCTGTTTTCCACGCACGGATTGATTCACGCCCACACATCGACTGACCGCATCAACTTCTCTGACGACGGCTACGGTCTTCCTTCGCTGCCGTCGTGGACCAACAACTATACCGGCGGAAGCGGCGATCTTTGGGCGCCCGACGCTTCAAGCCACAATGGGGTCTATTGGCTCTACTACGCGGCCTCCACATTCGGCAGCAGCAACTCGGCAATAGGTCTCGCTATCAGCCCGAATGGCGTCCCAGGAACCTACGTCGACTCGGGCGCTCCTGTCTATACTTCAACGGACTGCACCGGCTCCAATGCCATCGATCCCACCTCAATCGTCGATGCCTCCGGCAACGCCTGGCTTGCTTTCGGTTCGTACTCAAACGGCATCCAGATCGTTCCCGTGGATAACACCACGGGCGTTCCAACTGCCGCGGCCTGCACGCAGTTGGCCTATCACCCCTCAGGTACCGGACTCGAAGGCTCCTACGTCTATCCCCACGGAGGCTACTACTATCTCTTCGCGTCCATCGACACCTGCTGCAACGGAGTAACCAGTACTTACCGCATCATCGTTGGACGGTCCACTTCCATCGCCGGCCCATATGTAGACCGGGGTGGCGTCGCGTTGACTTCAGGCGGTGGAACCATCGTGCTCAGCGCCCATGGAAACATCAATGGGCCCGGAGGGGAGAACCTCTTCGCAGATACCGACGGCGACATTCTCGTCTATCACTACTACGACGGCAACAACAATGGATATCCAGCCCTGGGCATCAACCAAATTGCCTTCACTTCCGACGGATGGCCCTATGTGGAGTGACTCAGGCGGCATGGAATACTTCTGGCGTGTTCAGTGATGCACCTCGCGTGGCATCTTCGGCGGCCTTCAAAGGACGTCTGCCCGCGTGCGGCTGCACGATTGCCAGCAATCAGCGTACGACTCTGTCGCGGAATCGGCTCCACGAAGCGTGCAAATGCTCGCCCTCGCCCATCACGGCGTACTCCACCGTGCCGAAAGACGTCTCAATCGTCTCGCTATGGTTGACGAGACGCGCGAGTGCAGTTGCCAAGTCATGCGCAAACATCGCGTAGATTCCGGCCATGGCAACGACAAGGACTGCGAGAATGACGAAATGGATTCGGCGCCTGATCATAGGCAGAAACCCAGCAGAGAGCCCATTATCGGAGGCTCAGGAACTGCTGCAGGCTATCGGCCGCGCTCGCGATCGATCGCGCCAGACTGAGCTTCGCAACGTTGTGGGCGAACACGCTGTTGATCACGTCAAGCTCGGCGGAGGTTAAAGATTCCTGGGCCTGGACGACTTCCACATTGTCTGTCACGCCGGCGTCGAAGCGCTGTCGCGTCAGCTCCAACGTTTCTCTCGTGACCTGCAGGTTTCTCCGGGCGACTTCCACTTGGCTCGTTGCCGCTCGGAGATCGAGGAAAGCATTCCGAACATCGCTCTCCACCTGGCTCCTGGTGTCTTCGAGCTCCGCCTTCCGCTGAGCCAGAGCGGCTTTTGCCTCTGCGATTTCTCCCTCCGTGCGGCCTCCCAGCCAAATCGGAACATTGAGTGTGGCCGCGCCATAATACGTCGTTTGGGTCTGCGCAGGGTTTGTACCGATCCTTCCATAGTTGCCATTCACTGTAAGCGAAGGCAGGCGCTCATCGCGAGCAGCGGCAAGTGTGTGTTCGGCGGCGTGAATCTGCGCTTCCGCCGCTTTAATATCCGTGCGACGTTCAAACGCCTGTTTGAGCGCGTCCTCAAAGCTAAGATCGGGCGCGGCCAGGAAGGGCACGTCGTCGGTAAGATCGTATTCATCGCTTGGAGGTAGTCCGGTCATTCGGGCCAGAATAATCTTCTGCTTGGCCACTTCGTTTTCGAGCGAGATGACTCTTTGTTGCTGCGTCAGCTTTTCGACTTCGCTCCGATCAACGTCGATTTGAGGCACAAGTCCTACACCTCGTTTTTGTTGAGTCTGCTGAAAGAGAACGGTAGCAGTGTCGAGTTGAGCGCGAGCGGATATTACTCTTTCCTTTGTTGAAATGACTTGAAGATATGTCCCGCAAACCGCCAGGACGACCATTTCTCGCGCATCCCGCGCAGCGAACTG
>PMWR01000397.1 GCA_003166055.1 Acidobacteriaceae bacterium | reverse complement strand
GGCACGGCGGGAACCGGGACGGTTGTGACCTTGGTGTGCGCAATTGCTTCAGCATTACTGGGACTGCTGGCGAAGGATCCCTCGGATGCAGTGAGTGGCGTGGGAAGCGGGCAGGCGAAGCTTGGAGCCTGGGCGCTGATTGCCCTTCTGCTGCCGCTGCCTTTGATGGGAGGCTGCTCAGAGACGACCGTAGCCAAGGACATTGTGAACTGGACACCGGCATTGCAGAGTGCGGTGGTTACGGTGGACTCGGCCGCGGCTGTGCTTGCTCCGGCCGATGCGCCCATTTTCAGCGCTGCGACTGCGGGGTTTAACGCTGCTTCAAATCTGCTGACGGCGCAAGCGAAGGCTTATCTTGCGAATCCGTCGGTGGGGACCCTGGCGCAGTTACAGAATCAGATTGTGACCTTTGAGCAGCAGGTGAATGCCGCTCTATTGCAGGCAGGACGGATTGTGAATCCTGCGAGCCAGCAACATGCGCTGGCGGCAATTGAGGCTGTGGGTACCGTTGTGAATTCGATTCTGGCGCTGGTGCAATCTGTTTCAAGTAAAGCGGCTGTGGCGCAGATGACGGCTGGAGCTCCGATCAAGCTGGCACAAGTGCTGTCGTACATAAATGAAATCGAGACGGCAAAGATGGTGGCCGAACATTATGGCGAGCCTGTGGCGCTGGCTCGGGTGCAGACGGCCAGGGCCGAGCAGAACGAGATGGGAGCAGGGTTCTGAGAGAACGTTTGAGATGAACGGGTGAAAAGCAGAAGGCGATTGGCGTTGAAACGGTTGGCCCCGCGGCAGGAAGACTGCTTCGGGGCCTTTTTTTGCGTTTCTTTGCACTTGTATCCCTGCGCGAGACGCAGGAACGAGCCCATTAGGTGTTCTCGTCGCGGGCTTCGCCAAGGATCAGCTTAAGGGTGATCTGGCGCCGGCCGCGGTAGAACGTGACGCTGATGGTGTCGCCGGCCTGGTGCTTGCTCATGATGGCGCTGATGTCCTGGGGATCGTTGACTTGCTGGCCGTCAATGGCAACGATGAGGTCGCCACCCAGTAGGATAGGCGTGTTGCCAACATAGGCCTGCTCATTGCCGCCGCGCAGGCCGGCACGTTCGGCTGCGCCACCGGGGATGACGCGCTGGATGAGGATGCCGGAGTCGACGGCCAGACCCATTTGCGAGGCGAGATCGGGACCGATGGCGTAAGACGAGATGCCCAGTGACGGGCGCTTGACGCGGCCATAGCGGGTGAGGTCGGCGAGCACGGCCTTGGCGGTGTTGATTGGGATAGCGAAGCCGATGCCGGAGCTTTGATTGGCGCCGTTGGAAGCGATCATGGTGTTGATGCCGATGACCTCGCCGCGCGAGTTGAGTAAGGGACCGCCGGAGTTGCCAGGGTTGATGGCGGCGTCGGTCTGAATGGCGTCTTCAATGGAACCGCTCTCGGAGTCACGGGCGGCGGGCAGGGTGCGAATGGAGCTGATGATGCCGCGGGTCATGGTGCCGCTGAGGCCGAATGGATTGCCGATGGCGTAGACCTTCTGGCCGACTGAGAGTTCGGTTGAATCAGCCAGAGTGACGGGCTGGAGGTCGGGCGCGCTGATCTGCAGGAGGGCGAGATCGTGGACCTTGTCAGTGCCGACGATTTTGGCTGGATAGCGGCGCTTGTTGCTGAGCGTGACTTCAATGCCGCGATTGGCGCCATCAACCACGTGAAAGTTGGTGAGGATGTGGCCCGCTCTGTCGAGGACGAAGCCGGAGCCCTGGCCTTCCTGCGGCACGGTGCCGTAAAAGAAGTTGTAGACCAGCGCTTTGGACGTAATGTTGACCACGGAGGGCAACACGCGCTTATAGACAGCGATATTGTTCTGCTCTTCCGCGTCATAAGCGGGGGCGGCCTCAGCTTCAGTGAGCTGGAGCGGGGAGCCGGAGCCGTGGGCTCCGAAGAGCGAGAGATTGCCCAGAGACGGGCCGTCGGGACCTGCCGTGATATGCGTGGTGATGAACCAGAATCCACCCACCATGAGGACAATCAGAATGACGCTGCGCAGTCTCATTGTTTGTCGACCTTTGAAAACAGATGACAGATGACAGATTACAGATGACAGGAAAAGCAAAGCCCGCTTCAGGATGGCCGCAGATTAGCGAGTGAACTGTGAGGGAACCTTTTCGTTCACTGTCATCTGTAATCTGTCATCTGTAACCTTTCCACTGCTTCTATTCTAAAGACAAGTTTTGGAGAGAATTGTTGCTCTCGGCGGTCAGGCGCGGCCAGAGCGCGGCGACCTGGGCGTGGAGGCTGGCTCGATCTCCCGTATTTTCGAGGATATAGTCGGCACGGGCTGCTTTTTCCTGGTCAGGGATCTGATGGGCCAGGCGGACACGGGCGTCTGCTTCGGCGGCGAGGCGGGCCGGGCCGGATGAGGCGATGCGTGCGGCGTAGCGGGCGATTTTGAGCTCGTCAGGCGCGGTGATGACGATGACGCGGTCGATGCGGCGACGCCAGTTGGCCAGAACGGTCTCGCTTTCGCCGCGAGCGCGGGCGTCGCGCTCGACTTCAAAGATCAGCGCCGATTCGATAACGGCAACGGCGGCAGGATTGCCGGCGAAGATCGACTCCATCCAGACACGCTGGGCTGCAATGACGGCGGGGTGAACGATGGCGTTGAGCTGATTGAGGCGTCCGCCCTGGAAGGCCAGTTCGGCGATGCGCGGGCGGTTGAGGGTGCCGTCGGTAGAGACGACTTCCGGGCCGAACCCGCGCACGATTTGGTCGTAGACCTGATGGCCGGGCTTCATCAGCGCGCGGCCCAGCTCGTCGGCCTCAATGACCTGGGCGCCGAGCTCGCGGAGGTAGCCGGCGACGGTGCTCTTGCCGCTGCCAAGGCCGCCGGTGAGTCCTACGCGAAGCATCGATCAGAGCCCTCGCCGCATTTTGGCTGCGCGCACGGTGTTGGCCATGAGCATGGCGATGGTGAGCGGGCCGACGCCGCCGGGGACGGGTGTGTAGGCGCCGGCCAGCTCGAAGGCTTTGGGATGAACGTCGCCTACGACGGTGGACCCGCGCTTGGCGAAGGCCGCTTCGCGTTTGGCGTTGCCGGCAAAGTAGAGATCGAATTCTTCACGGGTAGTAATGCGGTTGATGCCGACGTCGATGATGGTTGCTCCGGGCTTGACCATCTCCGGGGTGATGAAGCCGGGGCGGCCGATGGCGGCAACGAGGATGTCGGCCTGGCGGGTGACTTCTCCGAGGTCTCGCGTCTTGGAATGACAAATCGTTACCGTGGCATTCTGGTGAAGGAGCAGCATGGCGGCGGGCTTGCCGACGATGTCGCTGCGCCCGACGATGACAGCATGCTGGCCGGCGATGGGAAGGCTGCTGCGCTTGAGGATTTCAATGACGCCGGCGGGCGTGCAGGGCGCGAGCGCGGGACGGCCAGCGAGCAAGCGGCCGGCGTTGACGGGGTGAAAGCCGTCAACATCCTTGGCGGGAGTGACGGCGTCGAGGAGGACTTTGGCATCGACCTGCGGCGGGAGCGGGAGCTGGATGAGGATGCCGTCGATGTCGTCGCGGTCATTGAGACTGGCGACTAGATCGAGCATGTCCTCAGTGGTGACGGAGTCGGGCGGGGTGATGAGGTCGCTGAAGATGCCGAGCTCGGCGCAGGTTTGAACCTTGCTCCGGACGTAAATCTCGGAAGCGGGGACATGGCCCACAAGCACCGCGGCCAGGCCGGGACGGATGCCCTGGTTGGCGAGCAGTTTCACTTCTTCGGCGACTTCCTGCTTGATGGCGGCGGCGATGGCGGTGCCGTCGAGAATCCTGGGCATCATTGGCTCCAAAGATTCATCGTACCGCTTCGCGCCGCCGATCTGCGACATCGCTGGCTGGGTTCGGCTGGCGTTGCCACCTCGCTGAAGTTATTAACGGTAGACAGGGCCTCGCGGAGGTTGGGGTCGCGGAACGAAACGACTCTCTTCCGTCCTGAGGCTGAGCTTGCTGATGTGGACGTCGTAGCCGGTTCCGGGCAATAACGATTCGAGCACAAAGGTCTCTGTGCCGCCGGTGTGGATTTCGCGATAGCGATAAACGCCGACGTCGCCTTCGCTGGTTTCAGTTCCGCCGGAGGGCGCATCGAGAAACGACTGTGCATCGGACCCGTTAGGGGCGGAGTGGGTTTGCCCGGCGGTGAGGCTTTCGGCGGCATAGGAGCGGACCAGCTTGGTCCAGTAGCGGGAGAGAAGCTCAGTGTCGGCGAAGAGGTCGGCCCAGACGATTTCGCCGCGGACGGCGACAACAACGCCGATGGCGTGTTCCTGGCGAAGCTGGGCGAGGACCTGGTCGCGGGATTTCATGACCGGGGCAGCGGCTTCGTCCACCTTTTCACTGACGGCGCTGTTCTGCATGACCTTGGCGTAACTGGTTGTGGCCAACGCGTTGGGGCTGAGGGACTGGGCTTCCACGGTTACGGTTTGTGACGCGCCCCCGACGGAGACATTGGGGGCAGCGACGACTTCAATCTGAGAGATGGCTCCGTGTACGGAGTCCCATACCTGCTGCTGGTTCTTTGCAACCATGGCTTGCTCGCGGACGGAGGGCTGGACCATAAAGCTGCGAACGGAAGATTTGGCCGCGCCGCCAAAGGTGGAGGAACTCTCAGTCCAGCGGCCCGGCTCAATGCAGAAGACGGACAGGTCGATGGGATCGCTGCCGGCGGGAACGATGCGGTCTTTGGCAATGACGCGGTCCTGCTTGCCGCCAGTGACGATTTCGCCAGCCAGCAAAAGGAGAGGCTGTTTTGAGTTATTGACGAGAACGAGCGTATTGACCTGGTCGCCGCGCACGGGGCTTTCGGGATAGTTGCGGTGACGATCATCGTGATAGATGGGCGCGACATTGCCAGGAGGGAGAGATGCCCTTGGGCGCACCAGGCCACGCACTTTTCCTGCTTCGGTAACTTCGACCTCACCGCTCTTGATTCCCTCGTCGAGGGTTAGGAACGGAGTTGCCGATCGGGACGGGCCAGTGACGCGGACCACGGGAAAGAGCAGCAAATTGCCGCTCTCGATAGGCGCAAGCACCCGGTAGGGATCGTTTGCCTGTTCGAGCGGCCCACCGGCCGCATGGACTACCGTTTGCCGCTCAAACGCGGTGAGCGCCATAAGCAGCGCTGCTATGAGCGCGAATCTGCCCGGATTCTTCATAAGCCTCCTTTGCCGGCGGATTGGTGAGCCGGCTTCTGATTCGTGGAACGGCACGGCGCGGATTTCTTGCGTTTTTGGTTAGATTTTGGTGCGCGTGGAGATTTGAGGATCAGGCATCTCAATTCGCTGCCGGCAAGCGGGGCGGGGAGTTCTGTTCGGGTGGTCGGATTCGGCTTCTCGACTCTAGAAAAGCGTCCCTTTGCCGAAAAAGGAGTTAGGCCGACGCAAATGTGCTGACGAGTGCGGCGAACGAACCGGGCGGAACGGGTTCGTTGGGCGTGCTTCAGGACTATTTGCATCGCAGAATGGGGGTGCTGGCGGTGCGGATTGAGCGGAGAAGAGACGAAGCCTGTATGCCGTGGGCTCAATTGCGGCTTCCGCCGTTTCCTCAAGTAGCGATCCGGGTACTGCAACTGGTGAGCAACGAGAATGTGCAGTTGCATGAACTGGGCGACTTGATCTCGTCGGATGCGGCGTTTGCCAGCGAGGTGCTCACTATCGCGAATTCACTGCTCTATGCTCCGCGGTTTCCGGCGAGCAGCATCCTGCAGGCGATCGCCGTGTTAGGCGCGAACCATTTGCAGGGGCTGTGCCTGACGGTTGCTGTGAGGGCATATCTGGGGAGGTCGCTGAACCATCCCATGATGCGGCTTCTTTGGCGGCACAGTCTGGCATGCGCGCTGATTGCCGAACAACTGGCTTCAACAGGCTTCATGGATAAGGATGCAGCGTACACGTCCGGCGTGTTGCACGATATCGGGCGGTTTGCGCTGGCGGTTGTCAAGCCGAAGGAGTATGCCGATTTGCTGGCGAATCATGTGGGGACGCCAGGCAGCATTCTCAACGGTGAGCAGGAGTTGCTTGGCTGGGATCACTGCGCCGTCGGCCGGCACCTGGTTGCGGATTGGAAGCTGCCCTGCGAATTGGAGGCAGTCGTCTCCGATCATCATTGTCCGCGACTGTTGGATGGCTTTTGGGGAATGGGCGAGTTGATCAAAGTGAGTTGCAGAATGGCCGATACGGCGGGGTTTGCGGCGTTTCCTGGATGCGAGGTGATCGCCTATCCAGATTTGCTTGAGGAAATTCCGGAGCGGGAGCGCAGACTGTTCCCTTCCGAGGTGGAGGCCCTGGCTCATGAGGTCACCGACAGGATCCATGCGATCGAGTCGGTTTGACTTGAGGACGGCAAGGAAGTGCGAGGAAGCAACGGTAGGGATGACGAGAAGCTTTCCCCGGAAGCGCTGCGTTTCAGCGGCGTCATACGCGCAGGATTCGGGTGCCATGCCGTTCGAAGGGGGTGAGGGATTCGTCTGTGGCTGCGGCATCTGTGATCAGGGTGTGAATTTCATTGGCTGGGCAGATGAAGGCGGGGCTGACTTTGCCCAGCTTGCTTGAATCGGCGACCACGATTACCTGCTTCGACTGCTTCAGCATTTTGCGGTAGACGAGCGCTTCATCTGCCTCGAGGGTTGTGGCTCCACGATCCGCATCGAGGCCGGTGACGCTGAGAAAGACCTTGTCCATATATACGTCATCGAGAAAGGTGAGTGCGGCGTTGCCGGTGAGGGAAAACGACCACGCCCAGGGAACCACGCCGCCGGTAAGGTAGGTACGAATGCCAGGCTGGTTGCACAGCTCCATCCCGATGTTGATGGCGTTTGTGATGACCTGAATTTTGTCGCGGTGACGGAGGCTGCGGCCTATATGCGTGGTGGTGGTTCCGGCGGTGAGACCGATGGTCTCGTTGGCCAGGACGAGCTCGGCGGCTGCGAGGCCGATGCGGCGCTTTTCCTCGGCATAGCGTTGTTCGCGCGCCAGGAACATGCTGTCGTAGCGGAAGGGTTCGTAAAGCAAAGGTTCCACGAGGGTTGCGCCACCATGGGTGCGGCGGATGAGGCCGCGACTTTCGAGCCGCGCGAGGTCGCGCCTGATGCTGGGCGCGGAGGAACCGGCGACTGCAAGCAGTTCCTCGATGGTTGCGGTTCCAGCGCGCAGGAGGAATTTGATAATTTGCTCGGAACGGTGATTCAACGAATCTGGCATCGCACCGATTCTATCCTTTTGAGTGCGCAAAAGCGGAATTTGGCGATGAGTTTCCGAGATTTGCAGCAAATATGTTGGTAAATTGTTCAACAAATTGATCATATAGAAGATGTATGATCAATGTTGGTGCTAGCCTTCCGTAGAAGGAAAATCGACGCCGGGGTGGGGACATGCAGACGTTTGCCCATGAGATGTTGTGTGAGATATACGAACAGCCGGAGGCGATCCGGCGCACTCTGGCTCTTTACCTCAAGGACGGGGAGCTGAAGCCGGATGTGGCTGCGTTGCTGGTGGGCTGGTCGATACCGGAGGGCGAGATTTTGATCGCCGCCTCGGGGTCAAGCCGGCATAGCGGGCTGGCTGGCGAGATTTTGATGGAGGATCTGTGCGGGCTGGCGGTGGATGTGGAGTATGCCAGCGAATACAGTGGCCGCGGCGATGATTATCAGCAGAACGTACGGCATCCGAGCGTGCTGGTTCTTTCGCAATCGGGTGAGACGTCGGATACGCTGGCGGCTTTGCGCGAGGCGCGGCTGCGCGGCCAGAAGACGTTGGCGATCACGAATGCCGCAGGGTCTTCAATGGAGCGCGAGGCCGATGTTTCCATGCCGTTGGCGGCTGGCGTGGAGCGAGCGATTCCGGCGACCAAAAGCTTTACATGTCAGCTCGCGGTGCTTTATCTGCTGGCGCTTTACGAAGGCAAGCGGGTTGGGCGGATGGATGCAGGTGCGCTGGCGCAGCACATTGCTGATTTGATCTCGTTGCCGGACAGCATTGAAACACAACTTGATGGATGGCGAGAACAGATGGCCGGCCTGGCGCGCAAGTATCAGTCGGCTTCGACTTTTTTGTACCTGGGACGCGGTGTTCACTATGCGATTGCGCGCGAGGGTGCGCTGAAACTGAAGGAAGCGTCCTACGTGCACGCCGAGGGCTANNCGGACGCTGGAGGGCTCGGTGCTGCGCTACGAAAAGACGCTGCAACTGCTGCGCGACATGAAGGAGCAGGGAGCGAAGGTAATCGCAATTGCCAACGCGGGAGACATGGACGTGGCGGAACTGGTGATCGATTGCGTGCCAGTGAAACCGGCGCCGGAGTACCTGCTGCCGATTGCGGAGGTGATTCCGCTGCAGATGTTCGCCTATTTCATGGCGCTGGAGCGCGGCGTGGATGTGGACCGGCCGAGGAATCTGTCGAAGGCAGTGGTGGAGCAGGCGGCATCTTAATTCGAGTTAGTTGGACGGGTCTCGATTTTATAACTCTGCATAACTCGAATTAGCGTCCGGAGCGGGATTCAAAGTGGGTTTCGATCTCCTCGAGCGTCTTGCCCTTCGTTTCGGGCAGCAGGAATGCCGCAACGAGGAAGTAGACCACTGTGAATCCGACAAATAGAAAGAACATCGATGAGTAGCCGTGCTTGCTGACAAAAGGCAGGAAGATGCCGGCTAGCGTGGTGGAGACTAGCTGGTTGATTACCAGCGCGATGCTCATACCATTGGAGCGGATGCGGGTGGGCATCAATTCTGAAAGGGCGAGCCACACGCAGACGCCGGGGCCGAGAGCATAGAACGCGATGAATGAATAGAGTCCGATGGCCACATGCCAGCCGGGGCCGGCATCGGGAACGCTACCGATGAGAGCTTTCTGGATCTTCAAGGGCGCGGTGCGTGCCGCGTCGAGATTGGCGAAGGGATTCTTGAAAAAGGCTTCCACCTTGTTGGCGGGAATACAGCTTTCGCGGTTGATATGAATGGGCGCGGGAGCCGTATCGTCCGATCGCACAAAGCTGGTGGATGCGGTGAAGTCACCGTAGGAATAGATGATGCCGAGGGATGCGCGTCTGCTCTTGATGGCGTCACCGGTGTAGCTGTTGGCTGCGAGGAGTTTGCCGGCCTCGGCGGGATCGAAGCGCAGAGTGATCTCCTGGTTTGGGTCGACCATGGTTTGAATCTGGCCGCTGCAATTGAGATTCAGTTTCTCAGTGGTGAGGAACATGAAGCCAACGGCGGTGAGGGAGAGGATGATTCCGCTGGTGCCGAGAATGAGCAGGAACTTGCGGCCGAGCCGGTCAACAAGCGCGACGCCGACCATGGTCATAGTGAAGTTGACGACCGTGAGGAGCACGTAGCCCCAGTGCGCCTGGAGATCGGAGAGTCCGCTCTGGAGAAGGATGCCGGTGTTATAGAGGATGACGGAGTTGATGCCTGTGGCAGTGTTGCAAAAAAGGATGGTACAAGCGAGCAGGAAGGGAATGATGTACTTGCGGCGCAGGAGGGATTCCTGGAGCTTGAGGCCCAAGTTCTGATTCGAAGAGCGCGACGCGGCGGCGATGTGCGCGGTGTCTTTCATCTCCTGTAACTCGAGGTTCGCCTGTTGCGGAGTGCGAGAGCGAAGCAGGGCGGCGAGGGCAAGCTGCTCTTTGCCGCGCCGGAAGAGCCATCGCGGAGACTCGGTGACTAACAAGCTGCCGATGACAAAAAGAATGCCGGGAGGAAGCGATACCCAAAAGATGCGGCGCCACGCCAGGTTTTTATAACTCAAGAGGGCCGCGGCGTTTCCGGTGGCGGCGACCGCGTCAACGCGATAGCTGTAATACATGCCGATCAGAGCTGCCCCGACGATGCCGAGGGTGAGCAACCACTGGAAGATGCCTGTTCCTTTGCCCCGATTGGATGCGGCGAGGCATTCGGCCAGATAGAGCGGAACGACGATGCCGATGAATCCGCCACTCATGCCCTGGAGAAGACGCCCGCAAAACAACGGGCCATAGCCATGAGAGAGCGCAATGACCGGGATGCTGACGACAAACGTGAGGCCGCTCAGGACCATAAGCGGCTTGCGGCCCATCCAGTCGGCGAGCATGCCCGCAAATAGAGTGGAGAAAACGCTGCCGAGGAGCACGGCCGCCACGATGACCGATAGTTGCGCGTTGGTGAGCCCGGAAGTCGCTTCCAAATAAGGATACGCGCCGCCAATGATGCCGACGTCGACTCCGTAAAGCAACCCGCCGAGGCCCGAGACCAGCAGGAGAAAGAGATTGTAGCCGCGCTTAGAATTGGAATCGGCGACCGTGCCAGGGAAGTCGTGCATCGTCATGGATTGAGCCTTTGCCTGAATTCTGGTTCCACGCGCGGCGCCGGGAATGGCTGCGACCGGCAGGAGATTGTCTTCCCTAATTCATTCTCGCTTGTCGGCGCGGGAGCAGCGCAAGTTTAGTCTACAATGATCGAATCGAAATGAAACGCTCAAATTTGTGAACTGAAGGGGATAATGATGGCGAGTCTCATGCAGAAGAAGTCAGCCTCACATGAGTGGCGAGGGGTGTGGGGGACTGTAACGCTTTTGTGCGCTTTTTCGACGCTGGTGGCGAGTCAGGTGAGACTGCTCCCGGCTCCGCGCGAGGCGCATGTTGCGGGCGAGACTGCGATGTTGGCGTCGATTACGGTGCGTGTGCCCGGTCGTGACGCAGAGGACGAGTTTGCGGCGCGCGATCTGGAAGAGGCGGTGAAGGCTGCGGGTCTGAGTGTTGCGAGCGGCGGTGGGGCGGCCTATCGCGTGACGCTGCTGCGGACGGGGTCGGCGGATGCGGCAGCAGTGTTGGCCAGGCACATTATCAGCTTTGACGCGGCGATGGAAGCGGAGGGGTATGTGCTGGCGGTCGAGCCGCATGAGGCGTTTGTGGTCGCGGCTTCCGCTTCCGGCATCTTCTATGGGGTGCAGACGCTGAAGCAGATGCTTCCGCTACCGGGCGCAAGAGCCGTGCTGCCGACGAGCACAATTCGCGACTGGCCGGCGATGAAGTATCGCGGGATCGACGATGACTTATCCCGCGGACCGTTCCCGACGCTCGAATATCAGAAACACCAGATTCAGGTGTTCGCGTCGTACAAGATCAATGTCTATTCGCCTTACATCGAGCACACGCTTCTGTATACCGATCAACCGCTGGCGGCTCCTCCGGGGAGTTCGCTGACTCCGACGGAAGTGGCCGAACTGGTGGCGTTCGCGAAGCAGTATCACGTGATGGTTTTGCCGGAACAGGAGGCCTTCGGGCATCTTCACCAAGTGCTGAAGTACGACCTCTATCAGGATGTTGCTGAGACGCCACATGGCCACGTGCTGGCGCCGGGACAGCCCGGAACATTGGCGCTGATCCATGATTGGTTCACGCAGATTGCCGCGGAGTTCCCGGCGCCTTTTATTCACATTGGGGCGGATGAGACGTTCGATCTGGGCATGGGCCGGACGCATGAAGCGGTGCAGGCGCGGGGCTACGGGCCGGTTTATGTCGACTTTCTGAAGCAGATTCACGACGATTTGGCGCCGTTGCACAAGCGGCTTCTGTTTTGGGGGGATATTGGCGGGGCTGATCCTGCGGCCGTGGCACGGCTGCCCAAGGACATGATCGCCGTGCCGTGGGATTATTGGGACACCAAGGGGTTCGACAAGATGATCGAGCCTTTCTCGAAAGCTGGGATTGAAACCTGGGTATCGCCGGGCGATTCGAATTGGAACCAGGTGTATCCGAATGCGAATACGGCGTTCGGCAACATCCAGGGATTCATTCGCGACGGGCAGCGGCTGGGCTCGACGGGCGCGCTGACGACGGTCTGGAACGATGACGGCGAGGGGCTGTTCAACATGGATTGGTATGGCGTGCTGTTTGGCGCGGTGGCGGCATGGCAACCGGGCGAGAGTTCGATTCCCGCGTACCAGGCGGGCTATGGGTTGGATTTCCATGGCGATGCGAGCGGAAAGATTGACGAGGCCGAGAAGGAATTGATGGCCGCGCAGGCGGCTCTGGAACAGACGCGCACGGGGTTGAATAGCGATCAGGTGTTCTGGCTGGACCCGTGGAGCGCGGAAGGGCAAGAGGTGTCAACGAAGGTTTTGCCGGTGGCGATAGATGTGCGAATGCATGCCGAGCGGGCCATTGTGCTGATTGCTGAGGCGCGCGAGGGGAACCCGCATTTGCGCGAAGGCGATGCGCTGACGGCGATGGACCTGGGAGCGCGACGCCTGGATCTGATTGGCTTGAAGTTTGAGATGAGCCAGGAGATGGTGGACGCGTATGCGCAGGCGCTGACACAACAGCACGACAAGGCACACAGGTCGGATACGCGCAACCTTGTGGATGAGATCAGCAGCATGTTTGGACGATGCCAGGATTTGCGCGACGCCTACTCGGCGGTCAAGGGCGAGTACAACCAGGTGTGGCTGAGCGAGAATCGGCCGTATTGGCTGAACAATGTGACCGTTCGCTACGACCTTGCAATCGAAAAATGGCAATACCGTGGCGACTTGCTCCAGGCGGGAATTCGCGACTGGGATAACGGCAAGGATCTGCCGACGGCTGCTGCACTTGGGCTTCCTGCTGCTCCGACGGCGAGTGTGCCGAGCGGCGGGCGGTGACCCTTCCGCTACTTCAGTTGATTGGCGCCGATGTGCGCCGGCGTTTCTTTGGCTGGGGGGGCCCAGGCTTGATAGCTGTTGAAGAGAAACTGTCCTCGGAGGATCAAGAGCCAAACCCAAAGCGCAGCCCACCTGGCCGAACATTTCTCTTGACAGTCTTGAAACTGCCGGTGTACAACCCGTTCATCTCATAGCGAGCGAGCGCTCGTTTTGGGATTACTCGAACCGGATATCACATCGCCTAATGACGCCGCGGCTTCCCCAAAGCGCTATCGCGAAGAACAGGGTCAAGATCCAGAGCGCTGCTCTGTACCTGTTTACCCGCAAGGGCTTTCACGGCACAACCGTCCGTGAAATTGCCATCAGGGCGGGTGTCTCCATGGGCAATCTCTACACCTATTACGACACCAAAGAAGAGATTTTTATCGATCTTGTGCATCTTCTGGGCCGCAAGATGGAGACCCTTCGTCAGCGGGAGCTTATTCCCCTCATGGAAACTCTCGATTCGAATTCGCTTAGGACACTCGCGAAAGCAATCGGGCGCATTGTCTCGGAGAACCTTGACTACTGGCGGCTTATGTACATCGATGTGGTTGAGTTTCGTCATAAGCACTTCATTCATAGTTTTCGCGAGATCGCCGGAGGCCTGCGCACGTATGCGGGGGCGGTGATTCGCAACTCGAAAGTCAAGTTTCCTCCGGGGGTTGATCCCTCTCTTGCCTACACGGCCATTTATCTGCAATTTTTCACGTACTTCCTCACTGAGGAGCTTTTTGGAGCGAAGCGGCATCTCGGCATGAGCGATGACGAGGTGATCGAGCAGCTCATTCTCCTCTACACGGGAGGACGCATGATTCCAGATACAAAGGCAACAGCCGTCAGGCAAAGGAGAAAGAAATGAAAGGTACGAGGGGCGCTGCGTTTTTGTTCGTGGGAGCAGTGGTCTGTTTAACATGCATCTCNNGTGGGCATTACAGAGACGACCAGCGTCGACATCAGCCTCCAAATTGCCGTGCAGAAGGCTGTTGTTGAAGTGCATGCCGAGCAGGAAGTCACTCCAGCGCAGGGCACGGTCATCCAGCAGGACCAGATCCGACAACTACCGCTGCCGACCAGGAATTTCCAGCAGCTGTTGACGCTTACACCCGGCACATCCGGCCCGGTACAAAACTCGGCGGAATTGGGCCGCGGCGCTGCGCCCATTTATGTGAATGGAAACCGCTCCACTTCGAATTCCGTGGTCATCAACGGTGTTGACAGCAATTCGATCGGAACTGGTTCGACGCCGAATCTTGCTGTGCCGGCAACCGACTCGTTGCAGGAGTTCATCGTTCAGACCAGCCAGTATGATGCGTCGCAGGGACGCGTTTCCGGAGGCATCGTCGCCGCGGTGACCAAGTCGGGGACAAATCAAATCCATGGCAACGTCTACGAGTTTTTCCGCAATGACGATTTAAATGCGAATAATTTTTTCTTGAAAGGCGCCGGCGTTCGACGGCCCCCATACAAGCGCAATCAATTCGGCGGCACACTCGGCGGCCCGATCGTGAAAGACCGCGTCTGGTTTTTCGTCTCGTACCAAGGGAGCCGGGAGGTCAACGGCACTTCACTGCTCAATTCGGTCGGCACCGTCTTTGTGCCGCAGAATCTGACAAACGACCGCTCGGTTTCAGGTCTCGATACTTTTGCGGCCTCCTACGGCCTGGCCCCGTGCGCCGGTACACCCACGGGCTTGACTTTCCCACCGTGCTTCGATCCGACCGCGCAGTTTTTCCTGCAGGCGAAGTTGCCGAATGGTTCGTACGTCATTCCTTCAGCGCCGAATCCGACCGGCGTCGCTCCGGGCACGGCGCCTGCCCCGGTGGCCGTGCCTGTCGTCGCCATTTCCCGGTTTCGCGAGAATCAGTTTAACGCCAATCTCGATTTTCAACTTTCAACCAACAACCGATTCTCCGGAAAATACTTCGATGCGACCAACCCCACAGAACAAGGCATGTTTGATCTGTTCGGACTTGCCAATGCGCTTCCCGTGCCTGGCTTTGGCGGCTCGGCCGACCTGAACCAGCGCGTGCTGGCGCTGGACGACATTCACGTGCTGTCCTCGTCTATGGTCAACGACGCGCGGTTTGGTATCTCGACCATTACAACTGCCTCCTCGCCGCAGGAGCCTTTCAGCGCGGCGCAGATCGGCATCGCATCACCACTCGGCGGCCTGTTTCCCGGTATGCCGGAGATCTCCGTCGCAAACTACTTCGATCTCGGAGCCAACCCGTTCTCTGACAACAGCGGCGTAGAAAAAACCTATACAGCCGGGGACACGTTGACTTGGCACAAGGGCATACACAGTTTGAAATTCGGCGCCGAATACAAGCACCACGAGCTCAATGCCGCATTCAACCTCTATACCCGCGGCCAGATCTTTTTCCTCGGACTTGCACCCCCGCCGAACCCCTTTGCCGGGAACGGCTTCTTCGATTTTATGGGCGGCTTGTACGACCTGACGGGCCTTACGATCATGGGCTCCGGTGTGAACAATCGCGATGTGTTGGCGCACGATTGGAGCGGATTCGCCAATGACGATATTCGAATGACCAACCAGTTCACGCTCACGCTCGGGTTGCGCTACGACTTTTTTGGCCCCTTCAGCGATTCGCAGGGCCGCTTTGTGGCATTCGATCCGGCGCGCATGACCACGGCAACCATTCCGGGCTTTCCTGCCGGCGACAACACGGCCATTACCGGCGGTTTTGTGCAGGCTTCGAATGCCAAAACGCCGCTGCCGGGAGTTACAGAGATTCAGCCCTCCCTCGTTTCCCCCAACGACGCGGATTTCGCTCCGCGCGTCGGCTTCGTGTGGCAGCCTCTTCCGAATTCAACCCGTGTGATGGTGCGCGGCGGCTATGGCATCTACTTTGATCGCGCGAATTCGCGTCTCCTGAACAACCAGATTCTCGACTTTCCGTATTACACGCTGGCCCAGGCGCTTGAGACACCGATAGCGACACCTTTTGTGGATGTGCCCCAACCGAGCAGCTTTCCACTCACCTTCAACAATCCAGCGGTCTTTCCTTTCGGCGGACCACCGGCTCTTATGCCGCAGGCGCCCAGCCCGGTATCGCCCACGGGCATCGCCGTAGTTTCGGCCAACGGCATCTATCCTGACATCCACAACTTCCGGACACCGTACACAGAACAACTCAGCCTCGGGACGCAAACCACGTTCGCGAACAACTGGCTGTTCAATCTCAACTATGTCGGTTCACTGGGACGAAGGCTTTACCGCCTTGTCGATTTCAATCAAGAGTACGGCCCAATTCCCTTCGAGCCGGGGCCGTTGAGTCCGGGCCTGTCGAGCCTGGCTGTGCAGGGCTTTGGCGTGCACGCCATGCAGAGCTCCGCTATCTCGAGTTATAACTCCCTGCAAGCGAGCCTGACCAAGCAGCTGAGTCACGGATTGCAATTCATGGCAGCGTACACCTGGAGCCATACGTTGGATGAGTACTCCGGAGATGCCACAGGAACGAGCGATGTCACCGTCGTCCCTGGCAACCAAGTCACGCTGAACAATTACGCGAGCTCCGATTTCGACCGCCGCAATCGTATTGTCTTCAGCGGCATTTACGACCTTCCCGGAGTCAAGCACGGCTCAGCCTTTGCGCGGCAGATGACGGACAACTGGGAGCTGGCCACGGTGTTGACCTTGCAGGGCGGCACGCCATTCTCCGTCCTCAGCAACGCGAACGCCTTTGTGCAGGCCCGTGCCGACCTGGTTGCCGGGTGTAATCCCACGAAGAGCGGTAGCGTGAAGTCGCGTTTGAACAGCTACTTCAACACCGCCTGCTTCACGCCTGCAGCCACCCTCGGCGATTTCGGGAACAGTGGGCGCAATATCCTTCGCGGGCCCGACCAGCGAAACGTAGACATCTCGATCGTGAAATTCTTCCCGCTTGGCGAGCGGAAGGTCGAATTCCGCAGCGAGTTCTTCAATATCTCGAACACGGCGAGCTTTGCAAATCCACTCAACCTTCTGGAGGCGGGCACAGCCGGCCAGATTGTTTCCACCTCAACCGGGCCGCGGGTAATTCAGTTTGCCCTCAAATTCAACTTCTGACCGACGAGGGAGAACTGTGATGACCGATGTTTTAAAAACAACCCACCCTGCGCAAGGGCGTGTTTCGGGAGATGGCATCGAACTGGCTTTTGGCTATTGGCCGGGCCGGGGCGCACCGCTCGTGGCCCTCCACGGCCTGACGGCATCCTATGTCAGCTTTACCGGGATTGCCGAGTGTCTCGCGGGAAGAAGACCGCTGTTTGCGCTCGATCTGCGCGGACGCGGTGATTCTGACAAGCCGGCCGGCCCTTACGGAATGGCGCAGCACGCATCGGACGTCGCAGCAGCGATGCGGGCGATGGGCTTGGGCGCGAGCGTTATCGTGGGACACTCGATGGGCGCCTTCGTGGCCACGGCGCTTGCTGCACAATATCCGGAGCTTGTATCCGGTCTGGTGCTGCTTGATGGCGGGTATGCTCCGGCCATCTCGGCGCCGAATTCGCAGCAGGGCCTGGATGCTGCGCTGGCCTTGCGCATTGCGCAGTTGCGTCAGGCCTATCCCTCGCGCGAGGCATACCGCCAATTCTGGCGGACGCAGCCGCATTTTCCGCCTGAAGACTGGAGCCCATGGGTTGAGGCATTCCTCGACTATGAAATCGGTGGAGAACCGCCGGAGCTGCGGCCCAAAGCTGCCGAGGATGCGGTGAAAGCGGACCTCATCGAGGGTCTGCAGAGCGAACAGATCGCGGCTCGGCTCCGCTCCATCCATGTCCCTGTCCTCATGCTCCGGGCGCCGGCTGGATTCGTGCCCGGCCAGCCTCCGCTCTTTCCTGACGCGATGATCGAGAAGATGCGAGAGTTCGTTCCCGCCATGAAAGATCAGATCATTCCTGGCACCACGCATTACACACTTGTTATGGGAAGGCGGGGAGCATCGAAGATCGCAGACCTGGTGGATGACTTTGCCAATCTCTGCCACTCCTCGTAATAGGTCGACTCACAACCGCACTAAGGAAGAAAGGATAATCGTGCTTCGGGATTGCACAGCCGTCATTACCGGCTCAACCTCGGGAATTGGTCTGGGCATTGCCGAGGCGTTCGCTACTGCGGGTTGCCGGCTCGTAATCAACGGCATCGCAACACCCGCGGAAGCGGACATTCTGTCAAAGCGCCTGCAGGAGGAACACGGTGTCGACGTATTCTTTCACCCGGCCGATCTTGCCCATCCCGGTCAGTGCGAGTCGCTGATCCGGGATGCCGAGGCGCACTTTGGATCGGTCGACGTTCTTGTCAACAACGCCGGCATCCAGTATGTCGCACCCACCGAGAGCTTTCCTGTAGACCGGTGGGACNNTGGTCCAGAAGCAGATCGACGATCGCGCGGCGCACAGTCATCTTTCAATCGAGGAAGCCGAGCGGGAGATGCTCCGCGAAAAACAGCCCACAGGCCGTTTCACCTCAGTTGAGGATGTAGCGGCGCTTGCGCTCTTCCTCTGCTCCCCCGCCGCTTCGAATGTCACCGGCGCGTCCTTCCCAGTGGACGGCGGCTGGACTGCGCAGTGAGGTTTTCCGGTGCGCGGGGCTGGACGTGTCCCTTGGGCTCCAACTCTGAGATTGCCAGCAGAGGTTGGAAACACACCCTGAAGAACGGCGGGCGTGACAAGTATGGCTTGTTTTGGTGATCGTGTGATCGAACGCACTCGGGCGCTTGAACACCCGCTCTGCGCCGGATTAGACCCCGTACCTCGACTACATCCCCTCGAAGTTTCGTCGTGGATCCATGCTGCCTCCACAACCCGAAACGGCATTGACTATAGAGGAATTCTGCCGCCGTGTCATTGATTTAGTCGCCTCACAAGTGGCGGTCGTCAAGCAGCAGGCGTCACTCTTCGAACGCCTAAAAGGCAGAATCGAGTCCGTTCAGCTTGGCTGTTCCGATAATGCTATAGAGCGACGCGGGACGTTGGCCGCCGGACTCAGCTCCCATGAAAAGGTAATTCTCCCGTCCGATGGCAACAGCTCGCAGCGCCCTTTCGGCTGAGTTGTTCTGTGTGGCTTGATAAGGTGCATTTTTCTCCCCGGTGCAAATCCGAGCCGGCAAATTCTCGCTCCAACCGGAAACACTCTGCGCGGGTCAAGAGGCGGCGAATGACCTGAAGCGCTTGGAGAAAGGGTCCTTTGGGGGATAAGTGGTCCAGGCGGGCTGCAACGCGAATAAACATCGAGCAAGCCTCGAAACAGCCAATGTGGAAGTCGCCCCACCATAATCTTGGTGAAGACCGATGTCACC
>PMWR01000091.1 GCA_003166055.1 Acidobacteriaceae bacterium | reverse complement strand
GCTTCGCGTGTTTCGACGGAGCGGGTACGGAAGCTGCGCTTCTTTGAGCCGCGGCAGTATGTTTCGATCGACTATGCGCGCCGGGATTTGCTGGTGATTCGCGTGGACGGCGTTGCGGGCAAGGCTTCGCAGGCCGATTTGATTCGGTCGCTGCCGCCGCATGTTGCCGCGCTGTTGCCGCCGGGAATCGCGGATGGAATTGCATCGGGAAAGATCGACCTCGGAAAGATTGACCCGGCATTGATTGCGCAGTTCGCGGCGATGGCAAAGATTGATCCAGCGGTGATTGCACAGTTCGCCAAACCTTCAGATGCAAATAATGGCGCTGAGGAATCGAAGGCGGGTCTGAGTTTTTCAAAGCCGACTGTGACGCCGGGCGAACCGCTGCGGCTGGAGATTGAATCGTTTCTTGAGGCTGTGCGGACACGGCGCGAGCCGCGCGTGACGGCGCGGCAGGGACGGAATGCGCTGGCTCTGGCTCTTGAGATTCAGGCTGCGATGGAAGCGCATGCGCATCGCGCCGGGCTGGGCGATTTTTTCGCGCCCGGCGCGTAGGGGAAGCTAATTGAGACCGCAATGTTCGCAGAGGGCGAGCATTACGCCGAATGTCAAGCGGTCATCGCCCTGAAGCGGCGATTCAAAAGGGAAACGTCGTTGAAATTCGACGTTAGGCGCCGCCCAATTGTCTGACCACGAATTTGTGAGAAGCACGACCAGTACTTTTGCGCTTGAGTAGCCGCCAAATGCGCCGCCGCCTACCCGGTATCCCACACCAGGCTCAACGTACGCCTTCAAGAACTTCAGTTCTTTGTTTGGTTGGAAACGCGGAACTCTGAAGAGAGGAATGACTGCGGAGCCCTCCGTCGAGAAGCCGTTTTGACTCTGAATGCGGTCGTATTGCAGGTCAAGACTGAAGGGACCACCCATCTTGACACCTGCGAAGCTCGTGGGCTGATGAGCAGAATCCAGGCCTCCGCCACCGCCGGCGGCGAGTATTAGGCTTAGATATCCCTTCGAATCGTCGACTGGCTCAAGTCGAACTTCACGAATGCCTGCACGGTTGAAGACAATTTCGGTCACTTTGCTTTTTCCGAATGGAAGCAAGTCTCTTGAAACGAACAGACAAAACAGCTTGTCGTCGTTTGTCTTCTCAAAGTTGCAATGGAACCGCTTTTGAGTGACAACCGAGATCGGGGTATTCGGCCTGATGGATTGGATCATGGGCCAGTCCAACGTTTCCGCTGGTGCTGTTGAGACGGCCATCAGCGATGCGAACATGATGAAGGCGATGTGCTTTTTTCTCATCACCGCATGCTAAACGCGAAACGGACGAGAGTTGCAGCCGACTGGGACACTTTCGCAAGCGTCACAGCCGCATGCAAGGTGGGTGTCAGGCGATTCCCAGCACCTGGTTCAGCGTGCCGACGATGTACTTCCATACGAGGTAATAGGCTGCCATGGCGAATAGGAACGCCGGCACGACCCATGCATAGGGAATATTGCACACCTGGAACCAGATGAGGCCGTGCGCGCTGAATTGAAGAAAATTCAGACTGGTGGCGACAAGCGCGCCGATGGGCGCCATGAACAACGGCAGCACGGCGCCGTGCAGCCCGATGGGATGATGCATGCGCGTGTGCAGGCTGAGATAAGCCATGTTCCAGAGGCCGAAGAGCGACGGGACCACGGCCATGGGAAAGATCATGACCTGTTCGATGGGCGTGGAAATCTGAATCACGATGCGCGCCACGATGAACACGGTAAGCAGAATGGGCAGAACCAGCGTGGGCACAAAAATTCCTGCCATGTATGCGCGAAGATATGGATGGGTTTTCATAGCGTTCTCCTTTTCGACAAATTTCACGGCAAGAATGCGCCGGTTTAGAGGTAGTAAAGAAGCACCGGGACCGACGCCGGAAAAGCAGCGGCAACGCCTACCAGGGCCGCCAACAAAGCCCAGTCGAACCAGACTGGCAGCAACTGCGTCTTTGCTACCTGCTTTCGATCCATGCGCCGCAACATCGCCGGCCACAGGTCGCGTGTTGGTTCGGCGTCTTCAGCAACCGGCGGCAGAGCCTGCTGCAACAGCTTCTTCATGCGGTCTTGGTCTTGTTCATTCATGGTGTGATCCCCTGTCGTTCAAGGTCTTTTCTCAGCAATCGAAGTGCACGAAAGACACGTACTTTTACGGCGGCGACGGAGACGCCCAGCGCTTCGGCTACTTCTTTGCCCGGCAATTCCTCAATCACCGCGAGCGTGGCGGCAATGCGCAGTTTCGGCGGCAGCCGCGAAAAGGCCAGCGCAACTTTGCTGCGAATCTCGGCGGCAATCGCCGGATCGGTAGTAGCTGGAGCTGAAAGGTCCGCCGGTAACTCGCACTCCGCTCGCCGGGTGCGCAGCCAATCCAGCGCCGCATGTGTTGCGATGCGGCGCGCCCAGCCCTCGAATCCCTGCGATGGGTCGAAGCACGCATGGGCATTGTGGATGCGCCAAAAGGTTTCAACGGTCAGGTCTTCAGCCGCAGCGTGGTTGCGCACGATGCGCAGCAGCCAGCCGTAGACGGCGCGTTGATGGAGCCGGAAGATGGTCTCGAACGCGGCAAGATCGCCGTGTTGAAAATCGTTCAGGACGTTGCTCGATTCG
>PMWR01000440.1 GCA_003166055.1 Acidobacteriaceae bacterium | reverse complement strand
TAGATTTCAGTTCGCGCCCTTAGCAACGCTTTTTGGATATTCCAAGTTGGCATGAAGTCCACGCGCAGGTTTACGAGCCGGTCTCGCGTTCTTCTTCGAGCACTTCGTCCAGCAGGCCTCGCAGGTTTACAGCGCGCTCATGGGCAAGCTGCGTATCCGCGCCGGCGCCACCAACCTGGGAAAGCTCGTCCGCAAAATTGAGCGCGGCCAGCACCGCAACGCGCAGTGAGTCCACAGTGCGGCCCTGTGCGGCCACCGCGCGCATCTTCGCGTCCACCCGTTCAGCCAATTGGCGAACGTGCTCCGTATCCTGGCCGGATAGATGATAGGTCTGGTCGTAGATCTCTACAGTCACATAACCGGTTGCATTTCCACGCTGTTCCTCAGCCATGCATCACCCTACAATTCGATCGCGTCCAGCTGCTCCAGCAGCCGCTCTACGCGCTTTCGCATCTGATCGCGCTCGGCGCGCAACGCGTTCACTTCCTTCTGCAAATGCTCGACCAGCGGCGCCTGTTCGCGCACTCGCACCTCGGCCTGGACAGCCCGCTCCTCAGCGGCGGCGTGAGCCACGCGCCCGCGCTTCACCAGGTCGACAGCGCGCACAATCCGCTCTTCCAGCGCCGAAAAATCGTCCGGGCTCAGTGCCAGATTTCCCGCCGGTCCCGCTGCTTCGGGCTGATGCGGCTCCGCGGCATGCGACTCTTCGTGCGCCTCGTCCACACGTTCTGACTCCCACGTAAACTGCGACATCGAAAAAACCTCCGTGCATTTTTATTTGCGCCTTATCCGAGCAAGTATATCGCCAATTGAGACCCTTTCCAGGCCTAACTCCGCAGCCGAGCGCCCGCCTTGCCAACAGCCTCCACCACCCGCGCCTGGAAGCTCTGCAGCTCTTCCTCGAGCAGCGTGCGGTCTGCCGCCTGAAACGTCGCGCCCAGCAACAATGAATAGTCGCGCGCGCCCAGTCGCGCATCGCGAAACACCTCGCGCACCCGCCACTCCACCAATTCCGGAATCTGCAGCTCGCCCAGAGCCTGGTCGATTTTTTCCCAGCCGACGCTCTCATCCAGAATCAGTGAAAAATCGCGCCGCACCGGCTGGAATCGCGAAATCTCCCTGGCCAGCGGCTTGCGCAACGGCAGCTTGTACAGCCGGTCCAAATACAACTCACCGACCAGCACCGGCTCCTTCAGCTTGCGCTCTGCTGCCACGCGCGGATGTAGTTGGCCGAACCAGCCAATTGTTGCGCCATCAACGGCCACACGCGCAGCACGGTAAGGATGGAGCCACTCCGGCGTCAGCCCGGCCTCGACCGGGAAACGGTCGAAGTAAACAGCCCGCGCCTGGAAGCGCGCCAGCACCTGCTCTACCGCACCCTTCAGATCGTGAAAATCGATCGCACGGGCCGGATGCAGGGGGCCTTGTTCCGGCAAGCTGCCCACCGCGCCAAAGGCCACAGCCGGCCGCTCCTCCACCTTTTCAGTCGTCCCGCTGAAAACCGTACCCAGTTCGAACAGCCGCACATCGTTCACATCCCGGTGCAGGTTGCCGGCAATCATCTCCAGCATCCCCGGCACCAGTGACGGCCGCAGTACGCCCGCTTCTTCGCTCAGCGGATTGCCCAGCGGCACAACCATCCCGGGCTGCGGCGCGGTCAGCTCGGCCTCAGCCTCGGAGCAGAAGGTGCTCGCAATGGCCTCGTTGAATCCAGCCGACAACATCGTTCGCCGCACCTCGGATTCTTTTTCTGCCCACGGCAGCGCGCGCACACCCTCACCAAACGCCGGCAGCGTATTCTTGAAAGCGTTGTACCCATAGACCCGCGCAACCTCTTCGATGAGGTCAATCTCGCGCTCCAAATCAAGCCGCCAACTCGGCAGGCTTACAAGCCACGCCGCGTGGTTCTCGTGCTGACTTGCTGACTTGCTGACTTGCTGACTTTTTAACGCGCACCCCAACGCCGACAGCACACCTTCAACCGTCCCCGCGCCAATCCCTTCCGCAGCCACCGTTTTACCCAGAAAGCGATGCACTTCGCTCAGCGCTAATTCGACAGGCTTGCGCCCGGCGGTGCGCGCAGCAAGCGCCGCAACCTGCACATCCACCAGGTCGCCCTCCATCCAGCCGCCGCTGGCCAGCAAGATGCTGCTCGCCAGCGCCGAAGCAACCGGCCCAGCATTGAAGTCCGCCCCGCGCTCGAAGCGATGGCTCGCATCGGTGTGCAGCCCATGCCGCCGCGCCGTCCGCCGCACCGCCATCGGCTCAAACCACGCCG
This sequence comes from Acidobacteriaceae bacterium, assembly GCA_003166055.1. The sequence goes on along the minus strand of PMWR01000440.1, from coordinate 2,650 downwards.
CCTCCACCAGCACGTTGGTCGTCTGCGGAGTAATCATCGTGTCCCAGCCGCCCATGACGCCGGCCAGCCCCAACGGCTTCACATGGTCAGCCACAACCAGATCTTCGGCATCCAGCACGCGCTCCACGCCGTCCAACGTCTTCAGCCGCTCGCCCCTGCGCGCCCGCCGCACCACAATGCCGCCCTCAATCTTGTCCAGATCGAACGCGTGCGTCGGCTGCCCCATGGCCAGCCAGGCAAAGTTGGTTGCGTCCACCGCGTTGGAAATCTTTTTCTGTTCCAACAGCGCGAAGTAAGTGGATACTTCAGCACCCTTGAACCAGTCGCGCGACTCTCCGATGGTAATGCCGCGTAGCACGCGCGCCGTAAACCGCCCGCACTCGCTCTCCGCCTCAATCCTTACTGGAAACGCCTCTGCGGCCAGCTTCGCTTCCGGCAGCGCGAACGCAAGTGCGGGCAGTGCCAGCCCATAAATCGCCGCCGCCTCGCGTGCCACGCCGTAGTGGTTCATCGCGTCCACGCGGTTGGTGGTGATGTCCATCTCGTAAAGCGATCCATTGCCCTCGCCGAGCGAGTAGATGCCCTCGACGGCGATGCCACGCAGGGTCAGGTCTTCGGCGAGTTGCGCGTCGTCGACAGGCAATTGCGGCAGGTAGGCGCGAAGCCATTTAGTCAGGATTTTCATGCGAATTGCCCTAGAAACCGCATATCGCCCGCATAAAACTGACCGATCTCACTGATGCCGTACTTCATCATTGCAATGCGCTCCACGCCCATGCCAAACGCAAAACCTGAAATCTTCTTCGGGTCGTAGGCCGGCTGCTTTTCTGCTGCGAATGCAAACACCGCTGGGTCCACCATCCCGCACCCAAGCAGTTCAATCCATCCCGAGTTCTTGCACTTCCGGCAGCCCTTCCCGCCGCAGAAGATGCAACTGATCTGAACGTCCGCGCTCGGCTCGGTAAACGGAAAGAACGACGGGAAGAACCGCGTCTTCACCGCCGACCCGAACAGCGCCTTCATGGCGTGATCCAGCGTGCCCTTCAAATCGCTGAAGGTGATGTTGGTGTCTACGCAGAGGCCCTCCACCTGGTGGAAGATCGGCGAGTGCGTCGCGTCGGCCGCGTCGTTACGGTGCACCTTGCCGGGAATGATGATCCGCACTGGTGGAGGCTGCGACTCCATGGTCCGCATTTGAACCGGAGACGTGTGCGTGCGCAGCAAGAGGCGGTCCCGAAGAGGACGCCGCTCCTGGTTCGCAATCACAAGTGTGTCCTGCGTATCCCGCGCCGGATGCCCTGGCGGAAAGTTCATGCTCTCGAAGTTGTAGAAGTCGGTTTCGACTTCGGGCCCCACGCCCACCGAATAACCTAGCGCGGCAAACACCTGCGTGATCTCGTTCAGCGTCTTGGTTATCGGATGCTCTGCGCCGGTCAGCCGCCGCGTGCCCGGCAGCGTAATGTCAATGGCCTCGGCAGCCAGCGCCGCGTCACTCGGGCCTGCGCCGGAAGCCGACTCCAAAATGCCCTCCACCAGTTCCTTGAGGGTCTTGAATCGCTCGCCCACAGGCTTCCTGGCCGCCGGCGGCGCAAGTTTGATCCAGCGGTCGGAGACATCTTTCAGGAGACCCTGCTTGCGGCCCAGCCACTTCAGCCGGAACGCTTCTAAGTCTGCAGAGCCGTTGATCGCAGCAGCCGCCTCGCGCGCCATGCGCTCCACTGTGCCGAACGCCGTGTCCAGCTCGGCCTCATCAAATGCCGTCAGATTGGGTATCTCGTCGTTCATCATGCGTAACCCCCAGAATAAACCACCACGTGGAGCAGCCGCGGACGCTGCGGCGCACGCCTCCGCACTGCCGTTGCAAATCTGTATTGCCCACAGCGATCGGAAGTCCAGTCGCAAACTCTGCAAACACGCGCGCAGCGCGGCTAGCTCCGCTATCTTGCCAAAAGAAAAGGCCCCGCATTGCGGGGCCTTTTCGTTGAACTGCTTTCCCGCTGTCTTGCTACGCCGCCGCCGCCTTCTCAGTCGTCAATGCTGCCCTGGCCTTGTTGACCAGGTCGGTAAAGCCCGCGGCGTCCTTGATGGCGATGTCGGACAGGATCTTGCGATCGAGCTCGATACCGGCCTTTTTCAGGCCGTTGATCAGCTGCGAGTAGCTGAAGTTGTTCAGCTTGGCTGCGGCCGAGATGCGCACGATCCACAACGAGCGGAACTGGCGCTTTTTCTGTTTGCGGCCGGTATAGGCGAACTTCAGGCCGCGCTCGACGGCTTCCTGCGCCGCTTGGTAGAGCTTGGATTTTGTAAGGAAGTAGCCGCTAGCCCGGTCGAGAATCTTCTTCCGGCGGTCATTCCTCTTGGTACTGCGTTTTACACGAGGCATGGGTCTTCTCCATTTGGTAGGTCGGTTAAGCGGCTGGAGGCAGGAGGCTCCGGTCCGAAGGACGGGAGCGGTAAACCTCTTCACTCGCTGTTGCAAGCCTTGATCTCTCGACAGTCCGTAAATCGGTCTGCCGGGGGCCCGGTCCGCACTGGCTCTCACCTTGGCGGATTCGACTTCGGGCCCGGAAGCGCCGTCTCCGCGTCAGCGGAAACAGCACAGCGATCAGGCGTAAGGAATCATGCGCGCTACCTTCTTGTAGTCGCCGTC